>DATDKX010000040.1:0-6342 GCA_036519615.1 Propionibacteriaceae bacterium | reverse complement strand
GACGACCTTGGTGTCCATGAAGTCGCGGGCCCAGTTGGCGCAGATGACGTACAGGAGGTACCAGGCCATGAACGCGATCGTCGCCGGGAAGGAGAAGCTGCGATATCTGCGGCGCAGCTCCACAAAGTCGCTTTCCTGAGCGATCGCGTTGTAGACCTCGTGATCATGAACAGGAAGTCGGTCAGCTTCTCCCGAGTCATAGACCGGGGTAGAGCGGTCAGCCATGAGAAACCTCCATCGCAGGATCCTGCACAGGACCATAACCCTTGCTGGTCTGGTCGGGAAGCGGGGTTGTGCGTGTCTAGAGATTCATCTGGGGGGCATCGCTGTGGTTGGCCGTCAAGAGCGGAGGAAAAGCAGTACGGCCAGCACGCGCCGCGACTCACTTCCCGTCGCAGGAATGCCCAGCTTGGTGAAGATTGTCGACACGTACTTCTCGGCCGCACGCTGGGTGATCACCATGGCATCGGCAATGCCGGCGTTGGACGCTCCAGTCGCCATCAGCTCCAGCACCTCCCGTTCCCGCGGTGTCAGCGAGTCCAACGGGTCTGAGCTTCGGTGCCGTTTCAGCATGGTGGAAACGATCGTGGGATCCAGCGCTGAGCCTCCGTCGGCGACGCGGCGGAGCGCCGCAATGAACTCCTTGACCTCGCTCACCCGGTCCTTCAGTAGGTAGCCGACACCTTCGGCCGAATCGGCGAGCAGCTTCATCGCGAGTCCGACTTCGACGTATTGGGAAAGCACGAGGACGCCGACATCTGGATATTGCTGCCGGATCATCAGGGCCGCCCGCATCCCTTCATCGGTGTGGGTCGGCGGCAGCCGGATGTCGACGACGACCGCATCGGGCGGATCCTCTGCAACGCGTATCAGCAACTCATCGGCTGTGCCGCAGCGAGCCGTAACTTCGATGTCGGCGTCGGTCAGCAACTGCGCGACGCCCTCGCGCAACAGCACACTGTCCTCGGCGATGGCTACCCGCACGGAATCTCCGTTCGTACGCGGGTGCCCTTACCGACCGAGCTCCAGACTCGCAGGTGGCCGTTGAGTGCCTCGATACGATCGGCGAGTCCACGCAGTCCGGTCCCACGTTCACTGTCTGCTCCGCCGATCCCGTCATCGACGATCTCGACTATCAAGGTGTCGGTGGTAACGCCGACCTCCACAGTGACTGTGTCCGCCTGCGCATGCTTGGCGGCGTTCGTAAGACTTTCGGAAACGACGTAGTAGGCAGCGACTTCAAGCTGCTCTGGAAGTCGTGGGAGTCCATCAGTCTTCAGGTGCACCTCGAGCGGCGTCGCGGCCGCCAGTGATTCCAAGGCGACGGCGAGGCCATGTCCGCTGACGACCGCCGGATGCAGGCCGCGAGCTATATCCCGGAGCTCGTCAAGCGATTCGGCCACTTCGCCCCGGGCGCGCTTCAGCCTCTCCTGGGTAGCAGGATCATTGTTCGCCTTCTCGGCAAGGAGGCCCAGTTCGAGGGCCAGGGCAACTAGCCGCTGTTGTGCACCGTCGTGGAGATTTCGTTCCAAGCGACGACGCTCGTTCTGCTGGGCCTCGACCACCCGGCTACGCGAACCCTGAAGCTCCTGCAGACGAGCCCTAAGTTCGGCTTCCAGTCGGCCGTTTTCCAACGCGATGCCGGCCGCGGCACTCACCACCTCGACCAGCTCGGGCTCATCGCCGAGCCCGGCGTCGTAGATCAGCGCGGCGATCTGCTCCCCATTCTGCTTGACGAACGTGACCCGCCGACCGTTGTCAGATCTTGGGAGTGATGTCGGATTGCCGTCCTGATCAGCCCAGCTTCCGTACTGGGGTAGCCAGTAGATCAAGGACAAGGTCGGGTCCCGCAGCGCCTGGGCAAGAAGCGCCTGGAGATCTGGTGTTGGATCGGTGCGCAGCTGCACCAGCAGCTCGCCGACCCCCGCCTTGGCCAGGCGCGCATCGAGCAGCCCGGCGAGGAAGGCAAGTGGCGCCAATCCTGCGACGGCGAACGTTACAAGCCGAATGACCTCAAAGCCCGGAAGCTGGAAGGCGCCGGCAACAAGCAATGCGGCCAGCATGACCAGTGAAAGACCGAAACATTCGATCACGATTTGGGTTGGTCGGCGTCGTTGCCAGCGGGGGAGGGAGCGCCAACGCCCCCAGAGCAGTCCTACGCCAATCAGCGCCAGTGCACTCAGCACGAGCAGCTGCACATTCTCAACGGCCTCCGCCGCGTGAGGGCGTTTGACCACGCTAAGCAGGTGCTTCTCGTCGAAGCCGCCCAGCCCCAGGATCACCACCTGAAGTCCCAATGCCGCCACGTATCCGACCACGACGACAACTCGCTCAGCTCCTCCAGCGAGCCGACCGGTCGGATAGGCAAGAAAGATGTGCAGCCAAACGGCCGCTACCAAGAGGTCGCACAACTGACCAATCGTGTTCGGTAACGGAAGGCTCGTCCACTGCAGCATGGACAGCTGGGTGATGAATCCCGCCAAGATCATCAAAGGGCCGAATGCGCTGTCGGGTCGCCTTCGCCAGGCCACCATCCCCGCGAAGATGTATGGAAGTGTGATCCACCAGACGAGCAGAACCCGAAGCGCCGGCTGGTAGAGCTCCGCATTGACTGCCGCTAAGACGGCTGTGAGCACGCAAAATGCGACGGCAGCCAGTCCCAGAATCCACAGCAGGGCTGGCTTAGGTGCCGGTCTGTGGCGTTCGGGCGCCAGCGGGAGAACTGCAGCCATCTGAACCTCTTCTCCCCAGTTCACGATAGTGCTGAGACTCGACCGAATTACAGGACCGCCGCTCAATTCACCAGAAAACCGTCTCTGAATTGACTGGTCTGCTGTCTGTTGTATCACCGTCGTCGATGGGAGTTTGTGAGCGTACTTACACCAGGTGAGGAACTGAGATGAAGACCCGCATTGAACAGAACGAGCCGAACGATCCGGCCTCCGGAGAGGCGTCTGGAACGCCGACTATCCAAACCGCCGAGGTGAACGGAAACTCCATGACCGCTCCGACAAACGGATTTCGAGCATTCGTACGTCGTCGCGAGCTTGTGATCTTCTTCGTCCTCTGCTACCTGATCGGTTGGTCGGCGCTGCCGTGGGGATCGTTCATCGCCTTTGCGCCACTGATATCGGCAATCGTCGTCGTCTCCATCGCCGAGGGCTTGCCGGGGCTTGCCCGGCTGGGCCGGCGAGTCATTCGCTGGCGAGTCAATTGGATCTGGTACGCCGCTGCGATCGGTGTGCCGCTGCTCGTGTATGTGGCGGCGACCGGTTTGAACCTGGCAGCGGGCGCACCAGCACCCTCACTTGATCAGTTCCACCCGTGGTACGCAGTGTTCCTAGTCTTTGCTCTCGGGGTGCTTAATCCCCTCGAGGGGCCTCTCGGAGAGGAGCCGGGTTGGCGCGGCTTCGCCTTGCCTCGACTGCAATCGAGGTGGTCACCGCTGGTGACAGCGGCTGTCATGGGGCTGCTGATCACGGCCTGGCACCTGCCACTGGTTTTTATGCCTCAGTTCGATCTGAGCCTGCCCGACATTTTGACGACGATTCTGGTCACGTTCTGGTACACATGGTTGTTCAACCGGACCGGAGGTAGCGTGCTCCTCACGCTTATCGCGCACGCCACTGAGGGCACGGTCAATATCCAGGGCCTCTGGCGTCCCGGAGCCGGTGGCGAGGGCGCGGTGTGGGCATCCATGATCGCTTGGGCTTTGCTGGTGATTGTCCTACTAATCTTCGATCGCAAGTCCTGGCGCACCGCGCCAGAGTCGGCAATCGATCGGGTGCCTGGCCGGATCAGTTGATCACGGGCCGAGCTGTACCCAGTTTGTTCGCGCTGCATATGGCATGCATGCCATGTACAGCGCGAACATCCCACGCAGCGTGGGATGCCGACAGCTGCAAGCAAAGAGATAAGACCGCTACTGAGTGGGCGATGCTCCGACGTAGCGGTTTAGCCAGTCGGTGAGATCTGCGCACATTTCAAAGGTTTCCACCACGAAGCTGCGGCCCCGGGTGCCGTTCTGCAGCTCCCATGGCGGTCGAGTTCGCATCGCAATGATCCCTTTCTGACGCAGCAGATCCGCTCGAGGATGGTCCCGCGGAAACCCTCTCGGCGCAGTCTTGAGCGGCTCCGCTCCACCCGAGCCCACGCGCAGGGATCGACGTCGCCTGAGCGCGGCAAGAATCTCAGTCAGCTCCACGCCGCTAGCCTCGGTGACGACCGCCTGCCGATAGCGGTCAAGCTCATCGGGCTGCATCACGTAATTTCCGCACGCGACCATCAGACCCGAGGCGTCGAGGTGCAGATAGTGCACGGCGCCGGGCAACCTGTGAGCCGCGCCATGCGCAGTCTTGTAGGGTGACTTGTCGGCAGCAAATCGGACATCTCGGTTCATCCGGAAGACCTTGAACGGCTGGTACTTCTCGGGAAGGGAGTCCAACAAAGCCGCCATTGGCTCCCGCACTTCACGCTCGAACACGTCTTTGTGAGCCAGCCAGAATTCCCTGGTGTTCTGATCTTCAAGATCTTCAAAGAATTCGGTTGCTGCTGAGCCAAAGCCGGTCCTACCGGTCGATGTGATCATGATCGCTGCGCTAAACCCTCGTCGTTCCAGGCTCGGTGAAGACCGTCAGCTGTACCTCGGCAGGCCCCTGCAATCGAGCATTCAGCGAGTTCCACGGCGTTACGACAGGTGGTGCGATCAGCTCAGCACCGGCAGCGGTCAACCGATCTGTGACGCCCGCCGAGTCATCGACCTCGAAAGCCACCCGGTACTTCCCACTCACTCCAGTTCGACCGACCTCCACGGTGTCGATCAGATCGATCTGCGGCTTGTTGGAGAGCTCGAAGGTTGCGCGGCCGGCACCCAAGATCATGACCCGCGCCCCATTCTCGCCCTCATAGGTTTCCTCGAGCACCAGGCCGAGCTCATCGCGATAGAACCGAACGGCAGCGTCGTAATCATCGACGGCCACGACCAGCCGCATCTGACGCACACCAGTTCCACCCTGCGCCGATGCTGGCGCGTATCCAGGCTCTCGCCTCTTGATTGCCCTGATCACGGCGTACGTCACCGGCAGCATGATCACCTCCACTAGCACCTTGTAGATGTAGCCGGCAACGGCGTAGCTGATCAGTCCGCCCCAGGTCGGGAACACTCCGACGAAGGCAATGAAGCAGAACAACATAGTGTCGGCGAATTCGCCCACCACGGTCGACCCGATGAGCCGCGCCCAGAGATGTCGTTCCTTCGTCCGCTCCTTGATCTTGACCACAACATAGGCGTTGAGGAATTGCCCGGCCAGGTAGCCCGAGAGACTGGCCAGCACAATCCGCGGGACAAATCCCAACACCGCAACGAAGGCATCCTGGTTCTCATAGCCCGGTCCAGGCGGTGCCGCGCCGACCGCTAGAAAGGTGAGAGAGGCGAGCGCGCCGAGCCCGAAGCCAACCCAGATCGCGCGCTTCGCCTGACGAAGCCCATACACCTCGGCCAGAATGTCGCCGACGATGTAGGTCAGCGGAAATAGGAACGCTCCACCATCGGTGAAGATGCCGCCGCCGACGAATTCTGGCAGCCCGTCGACGACGGTGATTGTCTTGGTCGCTGCAATGTTAGAGATCAGCAGCAGGCCGCAGAAGACGGCCACGATGACGGCATACGTACCGCTCGGCGCAGTCGCGAATGATGCGGTGGAGGGCGCCTCTCGCGGCTGAGTGGCGTAAAGCGTGGTCACGCGCAGCGATCCTAGTTTGATTGAGTCGCAACCTTTTGCCAGCCCACCGGATCCCCCGCAGTCGATGAACTGCCATGGCAGGCTTGGGCTTATGAGCCAATACTGGAACGAGGTGCCCGACGAGTCCGAGCAGCTGGACCAGCTCGAGGAGCAGCGATCCCTAGTGGATCGCGGCGTAGAGGACCCGCTGGACGAGGGCTACTCCCCGCCGGAGCGTTACTCCCAGCTCATCCGAGAGGGAGAGCACGAGACGCTTGATGAGCGGCTGGAGGATGAGATTCCGGAGCCCGATCCGTACGCCCCACAGGAGGAGGAAGTCCTCGATGACGGTGAGGTCGGCGAAGAGCGGGCCGGCCGCCTGGTCGACCCGAACGAGGGTATTGGGCCAGATGTCGAGTCTGACCTAGTCGGGACGGACGTGGGGATCGACGGCGGCGCCGCCAGCGCAGAGGAAGCTGCGGTCCACATCGTCCCTGACGACGAGCAAGCCAGTTAATTCGCAGATGTCCCGGCAGGGCAGTGCCGACCCGCTCTATCCACCGATCGAGCCGTACGCGACTGGAATGCTGGATGTCGGCGATGGGCAGCAGATCTATTGGGA
>DATDKX010000039.1:0-2161 GCA_036519615.1 Propionibacteriaceae bacterium | reverse complement strand
GTGACCCCGCGACCCGGTTCGAGTCCCTCGAGATACTGAGTGGTCAGCGAGTGCAGCCAGCCCAGCCGGTCGGGCCCGGTCACCGTGACGACACCTCGATGAGAGAGATCAACCACACCCTCGCCGGCATCCAGCAGCCGCTGCTCGCGCATCGGGTCGCCGTAATGCCACGGCACACCGACATCTGATCCCGTCTTGGCCACGACCGCGCTCATGGTCCCTTCAGCACTCCCACCCGTGTATTTCTTCCCTGTATGTCTGCCATCGTAGAAGTGCCTGGCGATCTGTTGATTGCGCTCAATCCGGAGGAGGACTTCTCAGGGCGGGATCAGCGACAGGCGTTCGAGTTCGCTCTGCGAATTCTCGTGCCGTCGACCCGAAATGCCACTGAGGTTGCATTGTCGGTCTCGTCTGACTCGACGAGCCGGCCCAGCGGGTCGGCCTTGAGGTCAAGACAGAGCACATCCGAACCCACATTGGCCGGCAGGCGCAACCATTGCCCGGAGAGGTCTGCCTTGTAGAGGTCGACCCAACCGGGTGAAATTCCCTGCTGGCTGTTCCGAGAGCATCTCCCAAAGTGTCGTCGTGGTACGGCGACCCGCTCGCGGGGCACCCTGTAGTTGTCTCGCAGGCAGAAGCTGACCTTGTCGCGTGAGACCAACACTTGTGATGAACCCGCGCGCCTCAGCGAATAGGAGGCCATGGCGTCAAAATGCCAGTGTTTGTGACCGGGATGACGAAGCATGCAGCCGGTCAGTCGACGGCTTTCCTCACGGTCGCGGGTTCGCTGAAACTTGCCGTCCCGATTGGCATCTCGGTGCAGCACTTGAACGGCCTCATGCTGGCCGCTGGGGCAGCCGCCGCGACCTCGAGGCAGCAGGAAGAGCGGCCCAGATCCGATGTTGGCCAGCGATGCGGCGAAGCGCAGTCGGCGGGTGGTCCCAACAACCTCTATCTGCAAATCGCTCGCGCTCAGGCTCCTCATGTTGGGAAGCAGCAACGGAGTGGGCCGAGGGACCGTCGGAGTTGGCATTGGCGCCGACTGCGTCGCGCTCGGCGCTGCACCGCTGGGCGAAGAGCTAGTGATAGTCGAGCCCGAACGCCGACGGTCATCGACCGCAAGCACAATTCCCACCACTCCGACAACCAGCGCTGTGGCGGTCGCAGTCGCCGCTACCGCCACTCGGGTTGTGCTACCCACCTGTGTCACGGTACCGACGCCAGGTAATCAAACTCGAGCATTAGACGGCCACAACTTGATCACGTCGCTTGCTCAGATACGCCCTGACCCCTTGACAAACTGAGGTCGGCGCCTGTCGAAGCTCGGATCGCGCGCCGCCGTGTGAGGAGGAGCGAGGGGACGTGCTCTTCGTCTCCGAGTGACGACGAACGAGGCGGCTTGCAAAGCGCGATCCGCGCTCGCGATGTTCGCGCCACCGATCTGCAGGAGAAACCGACGAAACACGTCAGCTTGAGAAGATCTTTCGAGAAAGTCGTTTCGGCGGGTTCGACGAAGACGGCGGCTCTCAAGCGAACATCGCGGCGAGCGGAGCGCGCCATCGGACACAGCGAGCGCCAGCGAGCGAAGCAATCAAGCATCGGCACTAGCGTGTCTGCCATGGATCTTGGGCTGAATCTCGGCTATCTCATCGGATCGGACGATCCGCACGGACAGCTGCAGCTGACTCAACACGCGGAGGCGCTTGGCTTTGCCGTCGTCTGGGCGTCCGAGGCGTACGGCTCGGACAGCCCCACCGTTCTTGCCTGGCTTGCTGGCCAGACTTCGACGATCGGCGTCGGTTCCGCGGTCATGCAGATTCCGGCCCGCACACCCGCCATGACGGCGATGACCGCCGCCACTCTCGATGTGCTGACTGATGGCCGTTTTCGGCTGGGCCTCGGCATCTCCGGGCCACAGGTCTCCGAGGGCTGGCATGGCGTACGGTTCGACAAGCCGCTGAACCGTACGCGCGAGTACCTTGCGGTAATCAACACCGCCTTATCGCGGTCGACCGTCAGCTTTCAGGGTGAGCACTATCAGTTGCCCTTGCCGAACGGCGCAGGCAAGCCGCTCAAACTCACTATCGCTCCGGTCAGTGCACATATTCCGATCTACCTAGCGGCAGTCGGGCCAAGAAATCTCGAGCTTGCCGGTGAGCTG
>DATDKX010000038.1:0-7984 GCA_036519615.1 Propionibacteriaceae bacterium | reverse complement strand
CCGGACGCGATAGAAGCCTTCATTGGTGCGTTCTCCGGTGCAGAACGGCATATCTACGGGGTCGACGTCGGAGGTGATCAAGCTCGCCGCCAGTGCGTCAGTACGTGCGATGATCAAGGTTTCGGTGCCCATAATGTCGGCGGCGAGCCGAGCCGCGTTGAGAGTCCGGACGTGCTGTCGGGTGGGGATAAGCACCTTGCCGCCGAGGTGGCCACACTTCTTCTCCGAAGCGAGTTGATCTTCCCAATGCACGCCGGCCGCGCCTGCCATGATCATCTGCTTCATCAGCTCGAACGCGTTCAGCGGACCTCCGAAGCCCGCCTCGGCGTCGGCCACGATCGGGACGATCAGCTCACCGGGCCGGTCGCGGTTCTCCCCGTTTGCCCAGGCGATCTGATCAGCTCTGATCATGGCGTTGTTGATCCGGCGTACGACGGCCGGCACCGAGTTGGCCGGGTAAAGGCTCTGATCAGGATAGGTGTGGCCGGCCAGGTTTGCGTCCGCGGCCACCTGCCACCCGGACAGATAGATCGCCTGCAGCCCGGCTTTGACCTGCTGTACGGCCTGGTTTCCGGTCAGCGCCCCAAGCGCGCGAACGTAGGTCTGCTCATGCAGCAGTTGCCAAAGGCGCGCCGTTCCGTTCCTGGCCAGGGTCTGCTCCTCCACCACCGATCCGCGCAGGTTGACCACGTCAGACGATGTGTAGCTGCGTTCAACGCCGGCCCAGCGCGCATTGGTGGCCCAGTCGCGCTGCAGCAGCTGTTCAGGCGTGAGGTGGGCCGTTTCCCTGGCGGGCAGCATGGTGGTCATCCCGAACTCCCTTGTTCTGGCGGCCGTCGACGGTGGCCGTGACACCCACTTTGGTGTCTTTCAGTAATCAAGTCGGAGGTCTGGTCTGGTCAAGATCCGATGTTCTTGATGAATCCCAGGACTTGCAGAATCCTGCTGCACGGGTTGAAATCGAGATATGACATCGACGTCGCGCTCCGGTCCGTCAAGGTTTGCAGATATTGACAAGGAGCCGGCGTTACGACTTGTGGCAGCACGGGACGGCGACGCAACCAAGGTCAACCATCCGAGCGGACTCGATCCGCTGATCATCGGAAAGTCTGTCAGGCACCGGCGCAAGAAATCCGGCCTCACTTTGGACGCCTTGGGTGAGCGGATCGGACTCTCCGCGTCCGCCGTATCGCTGATCGAAACGGGCAAGCGAGAAGCCAAGGTCTCCACCCTTGTTGCGCTCGCTGAGGCGCTCGACTGCGAGCTGGCCGATCTGCTGACCGAGGCTGCGCCCAGCAGACGAGCTGCGCTGGAGCTGAAGCTCGAGCGAGCGCAACGGTCACGCTCCTTCGCCGAACTGGTCATCCCTGCCGTAAAAACTGGCCCCCGACTCCCGCTGGATGCACTGGAGTCGCTGGTGGCCCTGCATGATCGACTTGCCGCGTACGGCGCCGAGCGAGACGGCACCCCGGAGTATGCGCGGCGGGCAAACGCCGAGCTGCGAGCCAGGATGCGCGCGTCGGATAATTACTTCCCGGCCATTGAGGAGCTGGCTGACGAGTTGTTGACCGGCGTTGATCATGACGGCGGGCCGTTGACCCGGCATCGAGTGAATGCGATCGCCGACCGCCTCGGCTTCACCCTGCACTCGGTGCCGGATCTGCCGCAATCGACGCGGTCGGTAACTGATCTTGCTGGCCGACGGATCTTTTTGCCGACCAGCGACAACGCTGCCCAGCGCACCCTCGCCCTCGCCGCGCTGGGACACGTGGTCCTGCAACACCGACCGCCGGTCGACTATGCCGAGTTTCTGGCACAGCGGGTGGAGGTCAACTACTTCGCCGCGGCCGTGCTGATCCCGCAACGGTGGGCGGTGGCATACCTGCAAGAAGCCAAAGATCACAAGGATCTCGAGATCGAAGACCTGCGTGATCGTTATCTGACCTCGTACGAAATGGCAGCGCATCGATTCACCAACCTGGCCACCATCCACCTCGAGATCCCCGTGCACTTCATGAAGATCAACAAGGCGGGCATTATCTACAAGGCTTACGCCAACGACGGAGTCACTTTTCCGGCAGACAGCGCCGGGTCAGTGGAAGGCCAGCGGGTGTGCCGGTTCTGGACGGCCCGCCGGGTATTCGAGCAGCCTGATTGGACCGAGCCGTACCAGCAGTACACGGATACCCCCAGCGGAACCTTCTGGTGCACCGCAGTTGCCGAGCAGGGCGAGCGGGAAGCGTATTCGGTGGCAGTCGGGACACCGTACGAGCACGTCAAGTGGTTTCGAGGCCGAGGCACCCAGCACCGCTCCAAGTCCCGCTGTCCGGATCCAGCATGCTGCATGCTGCCACCGCCTGAGCTCTCGGCCCGCTGGCAAGAGGCGAGCTGGCCAAGTGCTCGGGTGCACTCTGCCCTGCTAGCCAGCCTGCCTGCAGGGGCGTTTCCAGGAGTGGACCAGACCGAGGTGATGGAGTTTCTTGATCGGCAATGAACTCAGTGGGCGGCAGCCGCGACCCTGCTCAGCTGGAGCCAGGTATCGACGACGGTGTCCGGGTTCAGTGACATCGACTCGATTCCCTGTTCGAGCAGCCATTTGGCGAGATCCGGGTGATCGGAGGGCCCCTGGCCGCAGATGCCGATGTACTTGCCGCGTTTCTTGCAGGCGGTGATGGCCAGGCTCAGCATGTGTTTGACGGCCGGGTCGCGTTCGTCGAAGCCGGCGGCGACGAGAGCTGAGTCGCGGTCGAGGCCGAGCGTGAGCTGGGTCATGTCATTGGAGCCAATGGAGAAGCCGTCGAAATGATCAAGGAATTGATCAGCTAGTACGGCGTTGGAGGGCACCTCGCACATCATCACGACCTCTAGATCATTCTCACCACGACGCAGATCATTGGCGGCTAGCAGGTCGATGACGCCCTCGGCTTCGGTGAGCGTACGGACGAACGGAATCATGATCTTGACATTGGTCAGGCCCATGCTGTCGCGCACGTATCGCAAAGCATCACACTCCATGGCAAAGCAGTCGGCGAAGTCGGGGGAGAGGTAGCGGGAGGCGCCCCGGTAGCCGATCATGGGGTTCTCCTCGTGCGGTTCGTAGAGCTCGCCGCCGAGCAGGTTGGCGTACTCGTTGGATTTGAAGTCGCTCATTCGTACGATCACCGGGTGTGGCGCGAAGGCTGCCGCGAGAGTCGCCACGCCCTCGGCGACCCGGGTGACGAAATAGTCCCGTGGCGACGGGTACGCCGCGGCCGCTTCACCCACCTGCGTCTTGAGCGGCTCGGGCAGGGTGTCGAACTCCAGCAGCGCCTTGGGGTGGATACCGATCTGGCGGTTGATGATGAACTCCAACCGGGCCAAACCAATGCCGGCATTGGGCAACTGCGAGAAGGCGAATGCCTGGTCGGGCGTGCCCACATTCATCATGATCTTGACTCCGATGTCGGGCATGGCCGCCAGGCTGGTCTCCTCGACGCTGAACTGGAGTATCCCGTCGTATACGAAGCCCGCATCGCCCTCGGCGCACGAGACGGTGACCGGCCTGCCGTCGATCAAAGACGAAGTTGCGGTACGTGTGCCTACCACGGCCGGAATGCCCAACTCACGAGCGATGATCGCGGCGTGGCAGGTGCGGCCGCCGCGGTTAGTGACGATGGCGGAGGCGCGTTTCATGATCGGTTCCCAGTCGGGGTCCGTCATGTCGGCCACCAGGACGTCACCTGGGACAAACGCGTGCATCTGGTCGATCGACTCGAGTACGCGTACCGGGCCGGCGCCGATCTTCTGGCCAATAGCGCGGCCTTCGACTAACACCGTGCCCCGGCTCTCGAGCCGGTAACGCTGCATCGCCGTGCCGCTTCGGCGGGACTGCACGGTCTCGGGTCGTGCCTGGAGGATGTACAGCTGTCCATCGAGACCGTCCTTGCCCCACTCGATGTCCATCGGCCGGCCGTAGTGAGACTCGATCGTCAGCGCCTGCCGGGCGAGCTCCTCGACTTCGGCGTCAGTCAGCGACAGCAGCCGTTGCTCTTGCTCGGATACGTCGACGAACTCCGTGGTACGTCCCACCTCTCGGTCAGCGGTATAGACCATCTTGGTGGCCTTGCTGCCGATTCCGCGTTTCAGAATGGCGGGTCGTCCGGCTCGCAGCGCCGGCTTGTAGACGTAGAACTCATCTGGATTGACCGCACCCTGGACGACCGCCTCACCCAGCCCGTACGACGCCGTGATGAACACCGCGTCGTCGAAGCCCGATTCGGTGTCCATGGTGAACATGACGCCCGACACGCCCGCGTCGGAGCGGACCATGCGCTGCACGCCAGCGGACAAGGCGACCGCCTCGTGCTCAAAGGCATGATGCACCCGGTAGGCGATGGCCCGGTCGTTGTACAGCGAAGCGAAGACCTCCCGGATGGCGGTGAGAACGGCGTCGAGGCCGCGGATGTTCAGAAAGGTCTCCTGTTGCCCGGCGAAGGACGCGTCCGGCAGGTCCTCCGCGGTTGCCGAGGAGCGAACGGCGAACGACGCCTCGGGATTGTCGGCTGCGAGCCGTTCGTACGCAGCCTGGATCTCGGCCTCCAGATCCGGCGGGAATGGCTGTGCCACCACGGCAGCGCGGATCTCTCGGCCCACCTCGGCCAGCTTCGTCACGTCGTCGGTATCCAGGCCTGCCAGCTGGCTGTTGATCTTGCCAGCGAGGCCCGTTTTGCCGAGGAAACGCCGGTAAGCGTCCGCTGTTGTTGCGAACCCATCCGGCACCCGAATGCCCAGCTCGGAGAGCTGGCTGATCATCTCCCCCAGCGAGGCGTTCTTCCCGCCGACTTGGTCGATATCGGCGAGGCCGAGCTCCGCGAACCACCGAACCTGATCGGACATGGGCGCCTCCTCGGAGAGGGTAGCAACGCGGGCTCAGCTCGTCTAAGCGCGCCCTTTGACAGGCGCCGTCCTGAGCCTGTCGAAGGGCTCAGTGCGCATAGGCTGTGCTGGCGTTGCCGCGAGGAGAACGACCGCCAAATCTCATCGCGCCGACCACTGGAGGAGTCCAATGACCAACACCGATCTCGATGATGTTGCTGACCTGAACCATCGCGCCGCGGCCGACGAGACCGGCGCATGAACCATCGTCTCGACTCCTACCTGGGTTTCATCGGGGTTACCACCAGCGGGTCATCGATCATGACGGTATTCCCGCACTGGGCGGACGCCCTCGGCCTTCCCACACGAAGGCTGATCGGCCGCGATGTGCCGCTCGACTCCCCGGCCGAGGTATATCGCAAGGTCGTGGCGACGATCCGGGATGATCCGAGGCATTGGGGTGCGCTGGTCACCACGCACAAGGTTGCCGTTTACGCCGCCGCCTCCGATCTCTTCGATTCCCTCGACGAGCTCGCGACCGCGTTCGGTGAGATCTCATGCATCGCCAAGCGCGGAGATCGGCTGCTCGGCAGTGCTAAGGATCCTGTGACAGTGCGGCTTGCCTTGGAGGAGTTCCTGCCGGACGACCACTTCCGTCGTCATGCGGCGGCGGCGTTGGTGCTGGGTTCCGGCGGGGCGGGGACGGCGCTTACGCAACAGCTCGGCGTACGCGATGATCTCCCGGAGCGGATCGTTTGTACCTCTCTGGCGGCTGAGCCGCTCGAGCACGCTCGTACCGTTCACGAGCGCGCCGGCATTTCGGACGGTCTGATCTCCTACGTCGTCACGACCGGTCCCGAGCAGGTGGACCGGCTGCTCGAAGCGTTGCCACCGAGCAGCCTGGTGGTTAACGCCACCGGCATGGGCAAGGACCGGCCAGGCTCACCGATCTCTAACAACGCACTGTTTCCTGATCAAGGGGTGGTCTGGGACTTTAACTACCGAGGCTCGCTTGACTTCCTCGCCCAAGCCCGCCGCCAACAAGCCGAGCGCGGATTGCAGGTCGAGGATGGCTGGCGCTATTTCATCCACGGCTGGAGCCAGGCGCTTGCCGAGGTGTTCGATATCCCGATGCCGCCGCCCACAGTTGATGAGCTGGGCCGGATCGCTGCAAGGTTGCGGTGAGCGGTCATGATCATCTCCCACGACCTCGGTACCACCGGCGACAAGGCCACGCTGGTCAGTAACAGCGGTGAAGTGATCTTCGCGTGTGCCTCGACCTATGCCACCGACTTCGGGCCGCGCGGCAAGGCCGAGCAAGACCCGGAAGCTTGGTGGTCGGCGGTGTGTACGGCGACCCGCGAGCTCCTGGAGCGCACATCGACTCCGGCGTCACACGTTGATGTGGTGTCGTTCTCCGGGCAGATGATGGGCGCTGTGTTGCTCGACGGGGAGGGAACGCCCGTCCGGCCGGCGATCATCTGGGCTGACACCCGGTCGGTGGCGGAAGCGGCGGTGCTGATCGAGCGGGTGGGCATGGAGCGCGGTTATGCCATCACCGGGCACCGCCTCAACCCGACCTACTCGCTGTCCAAGATCATGTGGGTACGCGGGCACGAGCCGCAGGCGTTCGCCCGAGCTCGGAAGGTCCTGCTAGCCAAGGACTTCATCGCGTACCGGTTGACCGGCAAACTGGCCACCGACCCGTCTGATGCGTCAAGCACCAACGCCTACGATCAGGGGGCGGGGGAGTGGTCGCTGGAGCTGCTCGAAGCGGCCGAACTGCCGCGAGGACTTTTTCCCGACATCGTTCCCTCGACCGCCATCCTTGGCCGGGTGACCCCGGCAGCGGCTGACGTCGCCGGACTCGGCAGCGGCACCCCGGTGGTAATCGGCGGCGGCGACGGGCCAATGGGTGCGCTCGGCGCGGGAATTCTCGGACCGGAATCGGGCGCGTACTGCTACCTCGGCTCGTCGTCGTGGGTGTCGGTGGCCGCGGACGCGCCACTGCACGATCCACAGATGCGATCGATGACCTTCAATCACGTGCTGCCTGGACGCTATGTGCCTACTGCGACGATGCAGGCCGGCGGGACGTCATTGGAGTGGGTGATCGACACGCTGGCCCCCGGACAGGAGGGCCGGTACGAGCGGCTGCTCGCCGCGGCAGCGACCGTTCCGGCCAGCGAAGATGGGCTCTACTTCCTGCCCCATCTGCTCGGCGAGCGCTCGCCGTACTGGAACCCCGCGGCCCGCGGTGTGTTTGCAGGGCTTGCTCGTCATCACGGTCCGGCGCATCTGACTCGCGCTGTCCTCGAGGGCGTGGCGTTCAATCTCTATACGGGCTTGCTCGCTTTCGTGGAGAACGGGACAGCGATCGATTCCGTTGATGCGATCGGTGGAGCCGCGAATTCAGCCCTGCTGCTGCAGATCTTCGCCGACGTCTGGGGCCTACCGGTGGCGCGGCGGAACCTCGTGGACGAGGCAACCGCGCTGGGCGCGGCGGTCGTCGGCGGAGTGGGCGCCGGCATTTTCGACGGCTTCGACATTGCCGGCCAGCTCTCCCAGCGTGTAACGCTGCAGACTCCAGATCCGGACCGGCAAGATCACTACCGACGGGCGTACCCGCTATTTCTGGAGGCGTACTCCCGGCTCGAGCCTTGGTTCGACAAGCTCTAGTTCATTGGGATCGCGGAGATCAAACCAGCAGCGGCGCGCCAGAGCGCTTGTGCAAACTCGGTGTCGCCGAGGGGATGGGTGCCGCTGGCGTTGAGCAGGTAGATGCGGCGGTGGGGTGATCGCCACAGCCAGGTGCCGGGTTCGGGTTGGCGGACTAGCCAGCCGCCGTGAGTTTTGTAGTTGTGGTGGCGGCGTACGTAGGGTCCGAGGTTGCCGATTCTGGTTTGGCCGGGCGGCCCGCCCGTATCGGGGCTGAGGTAGGCGATGGTGTGGTCCAGATCGATGCGGCGGTTCACTGCGGCAGCGTAGGGGAACACGTCGGCGGGATAGCGGAGTTGGAGTTGTTCGCGGAGTCGGGCGGGGATTTCGTAGCTGTCGACCGGAATATGGCCGGCGGGCAGGTCGATGACCGGTTTCAGGTTGATGGTGCAGTGATCACCAAGCAGGGTGT
>DATDKX010000037.1:0-6852 GCA_036519615.1 Propionibacteriaceae bacterium | reverse complement strand
GCGCCGCCGTAGGCCTTGCGGGTGATCACTGTGACCAGCGGCACGGTTGCCTCCGCGTACGCGTAGATCAGCTTGGCGCCCCGCCGGATGATGCCATTCCACTCCTGATCAGTACCGGGAAGAAAGCCCGGCACATCAACGAAAGTGATCACTGGGATGTTGAAGGCATCACAAGTCCGAACGAAACGCGCAGCCTTCTCCGAGGCGTCGATATCCAGACATCCAGCAAAGTGCAGCGGCTGATTGGCCACCACCCCGACGCTTCGCCCATCAATCCGGCCAAAACCGACCACCACGTTAGGAGCGAAGAGCGCGTGTATCTCCAGGAAATCGCCGTCGTCCAGGACCCGCGAAATCACCTCATGCATGTCGTACGGCTGGTTGGGAGAGTCGGGGATCAGTGTGTCAAGATCACGATCCCCATCACTTAACTCGAGTCCATTCTCGACGCCGAAAATCGGCGGGTCTTCGAGGTTGTTTTGGGGCAAAAAGCCGATCAGTGTCCGTACGAAGGAGATCGCATCTTCTTCGTCAGCAGCGAGATAGTGGGCGTTTCCCGACCTGGTGTTATGAGCACGGCCGCCGCCGAGATCCTCCATCGACACGTCCTCGCCGGTCACTGTTTTGATCACGTCAGGACCAGTGATGAACATCTGCGAGGTCTGGTCGACCATGATCACGAAGTCAGTGAGAGCTGGCGAGTAGACATGGCCGCCAGCAGCCGCTCCCATGATCAACGAAATCTGCGGAATGACACCCGAGGCGTGGGTATTGCGGCGAAAGATTTCACCGTAAAGGCCAAGCGAGACCACTCCTTCTTGGATGCGGGCGCCACCGCCTTCGTTGAGGCCGATGATGGGACAGCCGGTCTTGAGCGCAAAGTCAATGATCTTGACGATCTTCTCGCCATATACCTGACCCAGGCTGCCGCCGAAGACTGTCACGTCCTGGCTGAAGACGCATACCGGCCGGCCGTCGATGGTGCCGAAACCGGTGATAACGCCGTCGCCGTAGGGTCGCCGCTTCTCCATACCGAAGGACGTCGAGCGATGCCGAGCGAATTCGTCCAGCTCGGTGAAGGAGTCGGCATCGAGCAGGAGCTGGACACGCTCGCGAGCTGTCTTTTTTCCTTTCGCGTGCTGTTTTTGGACTGCTTCCGCCGATCCCGCATGAACCGCCTCCTCCATGCGGCGCTCCAGGTCAGCCAGCTTGCCGCCCGTCGTGTGGATGTCCGGCGCCGGAATCGTGCGATCCATGACTGAGAATCTAACTATTCGATTGCGCTGCTCGGGCATCGCGCTTGAAATCCGCATCCATCGTCGCCGCCAGCTCCAGCTGTACCGAGTTTTTTGCGCTGCACGTGGCATGCACGCCATGCACAACGTGTGCATCCCGCGCAGCGTGGGATATTTGACGGGAGGAGGGCAGTCTCGATCGCAACGATTCAGGGTCCCGGTATGCCGACCGATGATGTGATCGACCTGGCCGAGCTTCGACAGGAGTTGATAAGGCCGGGCGGCTTTTGGCAGCAGGTCGATCTGGTGCCAGAGACTGGCTCAACAAACGCCGATCTGGCGGCGCGCGCCCGTCAGGATGAGGTTTCAGGCACCGTACTCATCACCGACTACCAGTCAGCCGGTCGCGGGCGGCAAGGCCGGACCTGGACTGCGCCGCCGGGATCCGGCATTGCCATGTCCATCCTGGTACGACCAGACGGCATCGATCCGAGCCGCTGGAGCTGGTTGTCACTTCTTGCCGGCCTCGCAGTCAGTGACGGCGTGCGGCGCGCGGGCGATCTGCCGGCAGTGCTCAAATGGCCGAACGATGTGCTTATTGCCGACCGCAAGGTCTGCGGCATTCTGTCCGAGCGCGTCGACACCTCCCAGGGGCCGGCCTGTGTGGTTGGCATCGGCATCAATGTGAGCCTTGAGGAAGATCAGCTCCCGGTGCCGAGCGCTACGTCGCTGGGCATCGCTGCCGGCCGCTTCGGAGTCCAGTCGCCATCGCGTACGGCGGTGATCGCCACCGTGCTTGCCGCATTTGACCTGCTCTACGGGCGATGGGCAGCCCAGCGCGGCAACGACGCCTCGCTGGCAGCCTCATACACCGAGCGTTGCGACACCATAGGTCGTCGCGTTCGTGTCCTGTTGAGCGAAGAGCGCAGCGTCGAAGGGATCGCCGACCGCATCGATGCGGATGGCCGGCTCGTCGTTCGCACAACCTCGGGATCGTCTGTGCACGGCGCTGGTGACGTCGTTCATCTGCATTCCTCCTAGCCCATTGCCTGTATGTCAGCATTGAGGGCGTGGCTCTTCCTCAGAAGCTGCTTGGCGCCGACGAGCACGCGGTGATCCATACCAGGACCCACGTAAAGGCAATGATCTTGCCGGCGCTCGCTTTTGTCCTCATCGCTGCAGCGGTCGGTGTCGGAGCCGCCCTGATCCCGCGAGAAGCTCGTCCGATCGGACAGCTGGCGATCCTGGTGCTCGGGGTGGTGCTGGCGATCTGGCTGGTGGTTTTGCCATTTCTGCGTTGGCGGACGACGACGTACACGATCACCAACCGCCGGCTGATCACCCGGAGCGGCATCATCAATAAGGTTGGCAAAGAGCTGCCGCTGAACCGGATCAATGAGGTGTCCCATCAGCGCAGCCTGACCGATCGGATGCTTGGCTGCGGCTCACTGTTCGTGCAAACAGCGGCGGAGGACGGCACGATCGTGCTGCACGATGTGCCGGATGTCGAGCACGTGAACCTGGAGATGACTCAGCTGCTGTTCGGCCCGCAACGCGGTTCCAACCCGCCTGCCCCGCGCTCATGACCGTCGAGCTCGGATACCCCTCGGCCCATGTCGCCGAGGTGATCATGAACCGTCCCGAGGCACTGAATGCGCTCTCAGCTAATCAACTCCGGCAGCTGGGGAAGGCTGCGACGCAGATTGCTGCTGATCATCAGATAAGTGTGGTGATCATCTCCAGTGCCGTCCAGAGAGCGTTCTGCGTCGGGGCTGATCTCAAGGAGCGGCGCGGCGTCGCCAATGATGATCTTCGTCAGCAACGACAGGTGTTTCAGGAAACATTTGACGCCCTCCGTGGGCTACCGGTGCCGATGATCGCCGCTGTAGAAGGGTTTGCGCTGGGCGGTGGCTTCGAATTGGCCCTGTGCTGTGACCTGATCGTCGCATCGGCAACGGCTTCGTTCGGATTGCCCGAGGTGGGACTGGGCTTGATTCCAGGTGAGGGCGGTACTCAGCTGCTGCCTCGCCGAATTGGGTTGAATAGGTCGGCCGATTTGCTGCTGACCGGACGCAGGGTCGCTGCAGAGGAAGCGCTGCGCATGGGGTTCGTCGACCGGCTTGTCCCAGAAGGCCTGGCTCGGAGTACCGCCCAGGAGTTGGCGCAAGAAATTGCCGCGAAGTCACCCATCAGCTTGCGTGCCGCCAAGCGTGCCCTCAAACAGGGCATCGATGTCGATCTTGCGACTGGCATGGAGATCGAGAACCGGGCGTGGGAACAAGCCGCATTCTCCGCCGATCGGCTCGAGGGCATCGAAGCCTTCAATCTGCGTCGCGCTCCGCAGTGGCCCAGCTGGCAGGAAAGCGGTCGATGACGGAGCACCCCCAGCAATTTCCACAGCCAATCGAGCTACCGGTCGACGAGCGGGAGAGTGCCCTTCCGCTGTCTGCCCAGCTCACCCGATTCATTATCACCGGCGGCTTCTCCGCCATTGTCGACTTCGGAATCTTGGTGATCTTGATGGCGCTCGGCCTTGGGCACACATCCGCCAAGGCCCTCTCCTTCATCGCCGGCACTACAACGGCGTATCTGATCAACCGACGCTGGACGTTTCGCGCCTCGCCCTCAACTCGCCGATTCATTGCGGTCGTCGTCTTGTACGCCGTGACCTTTGCGTTGCAAGTAGGGCTGTTCAGCGTGCTCTTCTCCTTGCTCACTGCGCAGGGGCTGGGCAGGTTTCCGGTTCAGATCATCGCGTTCGTCATCGCCCAGGGAGTCGCTACCACGGTCAACTTCATTGTGCAGCGTTCGGTGATCTTCAAGCTGCAGTAACCGGTACTAATTGCACTCTGAAGGGCAGCCATCAGATGTGCCTCCTTCGTCGCTCGCGAACAGGAGCCAGCTTGACCGGTACGCTTCGGCGGGTGAGGCGTGGCCAGACTGTCAGCGTAGGAATCATCGGCGGTGGACAGCTGGCACGGATGATGCACGCCGCGTCCATCGGCTTAGGCATCAACGTGCGGCTGCTCGCCGAGGGCCCTGACACCTCGGCAGCGCAGGTCGTTCACGATGTCACGGTCGGGGACTACACCGACCCGGCCACCGTACGCAGCTTTGCGGCCGAATGCGATGTCGTGACCTTTGACCACGAGCATGTTCCCACCGGGCTGCTTCGCGATCTTGAGTCGGCCGGGGTCGTGGTTCGTCCAGGACCGGCCGCGCTCGTCCACGCCCAGGACAAGGCGATCATGCGTGATCGATTGACGGCCTTGGGTGCTCCGTGTCCGGCCAGCCGAGTGGTGAGCGACGCGGCAGCATTGGCCGCCTTCGGCGACGAACAAGGCTGGCCGATTGTGGCGAAAACCTCCCGTGGTGGGTATGACGGCAAGGGAGTGTGGCGCCTGGACTCGGCGGCTCAGGCTGGCGAGCCTTTCGAGCGACTAAGTGACGGAGTGCAGATCATTGGTGAGGAGTTCGTGGACTTTACGCGTGAGCTGAGCGCCCTGGTCGTGCGATCGCCGTCCGGGCAGGCAGCGGCGTACCCGATCTCGGAATCGGTGCAGCGAAACGGCATCTGCGTCGAGACGACTACACCAGCGCCGGGGCTCGACGATGAGCGGGCAGCAGCCGCACAGCAGTTGGCCCTGATGATCGCTCATGAGCTCGGCGTCGTCGGGATGCTCGCCGTCGAGCTGATGCAGCGCGGCGACGGATCCGTGGTGGTCAATGAGCTTGCCATGCGTCCGCACAACACCGGCCACTGGACGATCGATGGCGCCCGCACGTCGCAGTTCGAAAACCATCTGCGTGCCGTCCTCGACCTACCGCTCGGCGACCCGAGCAGCACGGAGCCGTGGACGATTATGACCAACGTATTCGGCGGCAGCATTGATGATCTTCCATCTGCCCTGCTGCATTGCTTTGCTCGCGACCGGCGGTTGCGGGTGCAGCTGTATGGCAAGCAGATCCGCCCGGGTCGCAAGGTCGGTCATGTCACCACCTATGGAGATGATCTTGAACAGACACGGAAGCGGGCGCGGCATGCCGCGGCGTACCTGATGGGAGATGCCAATGTCTGATGAGATTGGGCCTGATGACATCCCTCGGCCGCGGGTCGGGATTGTGATGGGTTCCGATTCCGACTGGCCGGTGATGAGCGCCGCCGGGCTCGCGCTGCGTGAGTTCGACGTGCCGTTCGAGGCCGATGTGGTTTCAGCGCATCGTATGCCCGATGCCATGATCACCTACGGTCGCGCAGCTCATACCCGCGGACTCGAAGTGATCATTGCTGGGGCCGGTGGCGCCGCGCATCTGCCAGGCATGCTGGCGTCAGTCACACCGCTGCCGGTGATCGGCGTGCCGGTACCGCTGAAGCATCTCGATGGCATGGATTCGTTGCTGTCGATCGTTCAAATGCCCGCAGGGGTGCCGGTGGCAACCGTCGCCATCGGGAACGCCCGAAACGCCGGACTACTTGCCGTACGCATCCTCGCTGCGAGCGATCCGCGCCTACGCCAGCAAATGATCAATTTTCAAGATCAGCTTCGGCAAGCCGCGGAATCCAAGGGCGCAGCCGTGCGGACGAGCGCACAGGCTCAGGTCAGTGGGTCCCGATAGTGGGGGCCGCCGTCGCAGAGTTGATCATGGGTGCGGGGCTGTTGGCAAGGGGACTGAGGCTCATCGCACGTCGGCCGCGGCTCTTTTTGCTCGGGGCGATCCCACCAGCTATCACTTCGGTGATCTTCACCGGGTTGATCATCGCGCTGATTACCCAGCTTGACCCGGTCGTCAACTGGCTCACACCATTCGCGGACGGTTGGGCTCGGGGCGCAGCGACCACAATCCGGGTACTCGTCGGCGGCGCCTTGCTCGCCGGTGCAGTGCTCGTCATGGTGATCACTTTCACCACACTGACTCTCGCTCTTGGATCGCCGTTGTACGACAAGTTGTCTGAATCAGTCGAGCGAGAGTTCGGTGAGGTGCCTGAGCTTGACGAGAATGTGGCGCGCGGCATCTTTCGGGCGCTGCGCCAAGCTCTCGGGCTCATCGTGGTCTCAGCACTCGGAGCGCTCTTGCTCTTTGCGACGGGATTCATACCTGTCATCGGCCAGACCGTGATCCCTGTGATATCAACAATCTTCGGCGGCTGGATGCTGGGAATCGAGCTCGTCGGCTCCCCCTTCGAGCGACGCGGGCTGCTGCGGCTGGCAGATCGTCGTGCTGCGATGCGAACGCGGCGCCTTCGAGTCCTTGGGTTTGGGGTGCCCACGTTCCTGTTGCTTGCCATTCCCTTTGCCGGAGTGGTGGTATTCCCAATTGCCACGGCCGCCGGTACCTTGCTCGCTCGCCAACTACTCGGCGAGCCCACGTAGTGTGATCACAAAGTCAATACCGAAGGGGAGGTTGCCATGTCCGAGTTGTCTGTCCAGCTGTACACCTTGCGCAAGGCCCTGGAGCAGGATTTCGACGGGACTCTGCAGAAGCTCGCCGGATTCGGATTCACCCAAGTTGAGCCGTTCCAGCTTCCAGCGTTTGCCGACCAGTTACGCACTGGACTCCGCGAGAGTGGGTTGACTGCGCCGACCACACATGTGGGCCTGCTCAGCGGAAATCAGGA
>DATDKX010000036.1:0-6184 GCA_036519615.1 Propionibacteriaceae bacterium | reverse complement strand
CTGGTAGACAGCGTGACCACATCTAAAGGTGTGATCATCGCTACGTACCAGTCGGACGGCGCAGGAACCGGTTGATGTTGGACTCCAAGCTTCGGATCAAAAGCGCTACGCCTCGAGCTCGCCTGAGGCGAGGGCCGCGCGCGCGCCCTCAGCAGTAATCCAGAGATCGGTGGCCACCGCGACGCAGGTGATGCCGCAGTCCCGGAAACGCATAGCGACATCGGGCGTACCGGCAAAGCCGCCGACGGTGCGCCCGTACGCGGCCGCGGCCTGCACAATCCGTGCCAATGGGCCTCGGTCGGAGTCAGCATCTAACAGCGCTGGAACAGTCGTGCCTAGCGAGAGCGAGAGATCGTAAGGCCCCACGAATAGCTGGCCCACGCCTTCGACCACGGCGATCTCTTCGACGGCCAGAAGCGCTGCTGCCGACTCGATCATGACAGCGCACGTGACGCTGCTGTTAGCCTCCTCGGCTGTCAGCATCGGACCGCCCCAGATGCGGCCGAACTGACCCCAACTGCGGTCTCCGATAGGCGGGTAGAAGGTGGCCGTAACCGCTTGCTGGGCCTGCATTGCTGACTCGATCTGAGGGACGATGACGGCACGTGCTCCCGCATCGAGGGCGGCGCCAATAGCGGTGAAGTCACAGGAGGGAACCCGTACCACCAGGTCGGCAACTCCTGCCGGAAAGCTCCGGGCCACATCGATGATCTCGGTACGGGAGTACCTGCCATGTTGCATGTCGAGGCATACCCAGTCGAATCCCAGCCGGGCCAGTCGTGCGGCCATACCCGTACTGGCGTCGTCACACCACACACCGCTGCTAGCACCGCCGAATCCGCCGAGAACGCGCTCTTCTGCTGTCACCCGGCCCATTCTGGACCGTCGCTGTCAGCGGATGTTGTCAGCCATCAGTTTCAGCGGCCGCGAGCAGCTCCTTGCGATGTGCCAGCGTGGTACGCATCCGCCCGTGCTTGGCACCCAGCTCAATCTCTGCTGCGTCGATCCGATGCCACGCTGCCATGCCGAGCGGACGGATTCCCCGCTCTGCGAGCAGCCGATCAAGCTTTCCCGCGCGTCCATGGGCCTGGAGAGCACCATCGCGCAGATCCGCGAGCAGCGACGCCACCGTCTCGACCGCGTCGGACTTGTTGGTACCGATGACTCCAGTCGGTCCACGCTTAATCCAGCCGGTGACGTACTCATCCGGCGAGAATCCACCGTCGCGGATCACTCGCCCTTCAGCATGGGGCACCCGGCCGGTGCTCGGGTCGAACGGAACACCGGACAGCGGCAGCCCGCGGTAACCCACCGAACGGACGACAAGATCGGCGGCAAGAGTCTGGTGGCCGCCGACACCAACCACATAACCCGCGGAATCGATCATGGTCCGCTCGATCTCCACGGCGGTCACTCGATCACTGCCCATGATCATTGTCGGCCTGGTCCAAAAGCGGAAGCTGATGCGCTTCGAAGCACCCCGCAACGGTCGCGCCGCCCAATCCTGAAATACGCCCATGTTGCGTGCGGCGACCTTGTTTTGCTCGACGACGGCCTGGCTCGAGGGGTCCAGCCGTAGGTCTGCAGGGTCGACGATGACATCCACGTCGTCGATTTCCCCGAGCTCGCGAAGCTCCTTGGTGGTGAACGACGTGTAGGCGGGTCCGCGGCGGCCGAGCACGTGAACATCGGTAATGCCCTTGCGAGAAAGGCATTCCAGGACTTCCTCAGCCATATCCGTGTCGGTCAGCTGATCAACTGACTTGATCAAGATGCGTGCCACATCGAGGGCGACATTGCCGACACCGACGACCACTGCATGACGCGATCGGGTGATCAATTCATCGACCTCGGCAGCCATCAGATGAGCGCTGGCACGTGGCTGATCGGTGTCCGGATGGGCATCGGGATTGCCGCAATACCATGCGACCAGCTCGGCCGCCGCAAAGCTGCCCTGCAGGTCCTCGCCGGGAATCTCGAGCCGCCGGTCCGTACCTGCTCCATATGCGTAGATCACGGAATCGACGGACTCCCGAAGCTCGGCAATGCTGAGATCGGCGCCGATCGTCACATCGCCGTAGAAACGGACCGATGACTTTTCCAGCGTGCGCTCCAACGTGTTGCGGATGGAACGGATGGAGTGATGGTCGGGCGCTACGCCGTAACGGACTAGGCCGAACGGCACCGGCAGCCGATCGATGATCGCGATCTCGACATCGACATCGTTCTGCTGGCTCAGAGCCTCGGCAGCGTAAATCCCCGATGGCCCCGCCCCGATGATCGCAACGACGAGAGGGGTTCCCGTGCCCACTCCGTTTGTCGAGGGGCGCCCTTCGACGAGTTCAGTGCTCATCTGCAGTGGTGGACTTGATGGAGGAGGCGTTGCTGATCAGCTGACTACCGCCGGCTCGTCCTGCGGCTCAGCCGCACTCTCTTCCTTGACTGCTGCGCTACGACGGCGGCCGCCTCGCCGGCTACGGGCCGCTGGACGCTCCGCTGCCACGGCCAGCTCTGTGTTCCCATCCAGCTGCTCGATTGAGATTGCAGTATCCGGCGCCTTCTCGGAGGCAGCTCGGGCGGCGTTGCCTCGGCGATCAGGGGAACGGGAATCCCGCGCTCCCCCATCGGCATGCCTTTGTGACTCGACCGGCATGTCATGCAGCTCATATCCGCGCCCATGGCAGTGCGGACACTCGGTGGTGAATGCTTCGAGTAACCCTGTGCCGATCCGCTTGCGGGTCATCTGCACCAGACCAAGGCTGGTGATCTCGGCAACTTGGTGCCGAGTCCTGTCGCGCCCCAGGCATTCGACGAGGCGCCGCAGCAGCAATTCCCTGTTGCTGGGCAGCACCATGTCGATGAAGTCGATCACGATAATGCCCCCGATGTCGCGGAGCCGCAGCTGTCGTACGATCTCCTCGGCCGCCTCTAGGTTGTTGCTGGTGACCGTCGACTCGAGATTGCCGCCAGTACCGGTGAACTTGCCGGTGTTCACGTCGATCACCGTCATCGCCTCGGTCCGGTCGATGATCAACGAGCCGCCCGAAGGCAGAAATACCTTGCGTTCCAGGGCTTTCGCGATTTGCTCATCCAGTCGGAATTCAGCAAAGAGATCATGATCACTCTCCCAGCGCCGGAGCCGATCCTTCAGATGCGGCGCGACGTGTGTGACGTAGGCCTCTATTGAGTCGTACGCATCGGTCATTCCGCCGTTGCCGGAGATGATCAACTCCGAGAAGTCTTCGGTGAAGAGATCGCGGACAATGCGCACGGTCAGGTCAGGTTCGGAATAGAGCAGCTGAGGCGCATTGCCTGCGGCGATCTTTCGCTCGATGTCCTCCCATTGCGCCTTCAGCCGGTTCACATCGCGTACCAGCTCTTCTTCGGTTGCCCCTTCGGCAGCTGTGCGGACGATCACACTGGCAGACTCGCCGACCAAGCCGGAGAGGATGTCCTTCAGCCGCCGGCGCTCACTCTCGGGCAGCTTGCGGGAGATGCCGGAAAGGTGACCACCTGGCGCGTAGACGATGTAGCGGCCCGGTATGGAGACGTGGTTGGTGAGCCGAGCTCCCTTGGCGCCGACCGGATCTTTGGTTACCTGAACCAAGATCGTCTGGCCGGACTTAAGGACCTTCTCAACCTTGCGATTCTGGCCCTCGGCACCGAAGTAGTCCCAATCAACTTCTCCGGCATAGATCACACCATTGCGGCCTCGCCCGATGTCGACGAAGGCGGCCTCCATTGAGGGAAGCACGTTTTGGACTCGACCGAGGTAGACGTTGCCGATCAACGATCCCGTGGAGTCGCGGTCGACGTAGTGCTCGACCAGAAGGTCGTCCTCCAGTACGGCAATCTGCGAAAGATTCTCGCGCTGCCTGATGATCATCTTGCGCACTACGGATTCGCGCCTGGCGAGAAACTCTGCCTCGCTCAACACGGGCGTACGACGCCGCCCTGCCTCTCGACCTTCCCGCCGCCGTTGGCGCTTGGCTTCCATGCGGGTCGAACCATCAATGCCGACAACATCGGTACTTCCCGCTTGCCTTGGCTCCCGGACCCTCACAACGACCTCCGTCGGGTCGTCGGGAGCTGAGGTGGCTTCTTCCCCACGCCGCCGGCGACGACGGCGGCGCCGGCGTGAAACCTCGCTACTGGTTTCATCGCCAGCAGTGACGTCTGCTGATTCGTCTCCTTCGGGCTGAGCAACCTCTTCGGATGCCGCCTGCGTGGAAACGGCTTCGTCGCTTCCGGTACGGCGACGGCGGCGACCTCCTCGACGACGGCGACGGCGCGGGCCCTCGCCCGCCTCGCCCTCGATCGCCTCGCTCTCGCCCGCCTCGCTCTCGATCGCCTCGCTCTCGCCCGCCTCGCTCTCGGTCGGCGCCTCTTCGGCTGATTCGGCCGCCTCAACGGCCTCGGCCGCCTGCTCGACTGCCTCCGTAGCGACCTCAACAGCCTCTGCAGCGGCCTCGGTTGCCTCGATCGCCTCGTATGTTGCTTCCGCCACCTCCTCGGCTGCATCAGCCACCTTCACAGATGTCTCTAGCATCTCCTCGGTTGCCTCGGTCGGCGCCTGGTCGGCTGGAGCGGCTGAGGATTCGGCCTCGTTGCCGACGGCGCCGGCAGCCAAGGCGGCCTGGGATACGGCGGCAGCATCGGAGCTGGGCGCGGGCTCGGCCGACTCCGTTAGAACGGACTGAGCCTCCTCACTCGAGGGCGCTTCGGCCGCCATGACCACAGCCTTTTTGCTGGTCCGCTTCCGCGTGGCCTTAAGAGGCACCTCGGTCTCATTTGGCGTTTCCTTGACGGCTTTCCTGCTCCCGCGTTTGACGGTCGTTTTCTTGGCCGCTTGCTCAGCTGCAGGCGCAACTGCATCCGTGAGGCCGTCGTCAACTGGCTCAGACGATTCCGCAACGCGCTCGATCTTGGGTGCATCTGGGGCGGAAGATGGCGGTCCGGCTGGACGGCTCGCGACACGCCGATGGCGCTGCGGGGCCTTGACGGTGGTTTCTTGGGTGGCTTCTTGGGTTGGTTCTTGGGTCTGCTGATTAGGCTCGTCTGGGTCGAGCATCAAACTCCTCTGTGGCGCATGAAGCGCACTTTCTCGTTCGCTGCGCCAGCGCGTGGCCGGGCTGCGGAAGCTTACGGAATCGATGTGGTGAGTCGAGCCTCCCGCGGTCAAGCGCCTCGCTGCATTTGCGAAGCCCTGCTCGTCGCGGTGGAGGATCAGCGTCCACCTGCTGACGCGACCTGTCACGTCGCGCAATATCATCGAGGCTCGTCGCACACGGTGTCGGAGCCGTCTCCAGTATCACACAGGTAACAAGAGATTTGCGCTTCCAGGCGCGTCACCCCGGCACTGGCAGCGTCGGCCGTGCGAGCAGTAGCTCACAACCTGACGCACCCTCAGTGGCCAGGCTCGGTGATAGCTCCGGACTCTAGGTCGAGCCGACCCTGGGCTAGCCGCGTCAGAATCGGGGCATCTGTCGGCGCAAACGCTGGGCTTGCCACTCTGAGGCCGGCAAGCACATCATCGGGCCGGACCAGTGGAGTCTGATGTGCCAGCGTCATGATCAGCCGAGCATCCTCGGCGTGCAGCGCGATCACCGCCGCCCTGGCGTCGAATTCTCGCAATCCGTTCTTGGTCATCCGCCGCACCGAGACCGCATCCTTCGCAAGGAAGGCTTGGGCGGCGGTGCGCAGTACGGCCACTGACAGACCTGGCACCTCCACCTGCCAGCGCGATCCGGTGAGCTCATTGGCCAACACTCCTGGCGGCGCCTCGACCACCTCGACGACGTCAAGTCCGGGAGGTAGGGCTTTGTCGAGAGCATCCAGCAGACTGTCCGGATCGCAAACCGCGGCTAGCCCAATCTCCAGATATTCCGACTCACTTGCTGCGCCGGTCGGCACCGCATTCGCGTACGAGATCCGAGGGTGCGGTGAGAACCCTGAGGAGTACGCCATGGGTACCGCCGCCCGGCGTAATGCCCGCTCAAAGGCCCGCGCGAAGTCCCGATGGCTGGTGAAGCGGGCGCGGCCGCGCTTGGCGTACTTGACCCGGAGCCATTGCACGGGTGGCGCATGCTGCTCGGGTAGGGCACGAGAGGTCTCCGCCACGAGCCCGAGCCTAGCCACCGCCGACTTGTCGGAGGTCAGTAGAGGTTGTTGGCGTATTGATCGC
>DATDKX010000035.1:0-3678 GCA_036519615.1 Propionibacteriaceae bacterium | reverse complement strand
GGCTGGGGGCCTCCAGCGCGTACACCTGGATGAAGCTGCCTGTGGTCCATGAGATGGAGCGGGTGATGGATGCGACAACGCTGCCGACCTTGCTGCTTGGCGGTGACCCTGACAGCGCTCCGGATGAGACCTATGCCGCATGGCAGGCAGCGCTGGCGCTCCCGTCGGTGCGTGGCCTTGTCGTCGGTCGCACGATGCTCTATCCGGGCGACGACGATGTCGCGAAAGCGGTCGATACAGCTGTCTCACTGGTCCGATAACGATCATGGAATCGCGCTACTTGCTGCGGTCCGGTTTTGCCGGCTCGGGTCCGTACGAGGTCGACGTGACTCCGGAATCCGCGGGCTGGGGGTACTCCTCGCTCAAGATCATCTCTCTTGAGCCGGCGGGCAGTCAGAGCTTTGAGACTGGCCCAGATGAGGTGATCGTGCTGCCGCTCAACGGGTCGGTCGCTGTCGATATTGATGACATCCACTGCGAGCTCGATGGGCGCGGCTCGGTCTTCGACGGTCCGACCGACCTGGTTTACGTCGGCAGCGAAAAGACAGTGACCCTACGATCAGAAGCTGGCGGGCGGTTCGCACTTTGCGGGGCGCGCGCCAAGTCCGCGCTTTCGGTGCATTACCTCGCGGCAGCGGAGATTCCGGTCGAGCTGCGTGGCGCGGGTCAGTCCAGCCGCCAGGTGCGAAACTTCGGCACCCCGGGATCAGTAGAGGCGGCCAAGATCATCGCCTGTGAGGTGATCACTCCGGCAGGCAACTGGTCGTCCTACCCGGCGCACAAGCACGACGAGACTGCCGAGACCGAGTCGGAGCTTGAAGAGATCTACTACTTCGAGATCGCCCCCGGGCCGGGCGGTCAGCCAGGCTTTGGGTACATGCGGACGTCTTCTTCACCTGGGCGTGAGATTGAAGTGCTGGAGGAAGTCCATGATCGTGACACCGTCCTAGTGCCGTATGGCTGGCACGGCCCCTGTGTCGCGGCGCCAGGCTTCGACATGTACTACTTAAATGTGATGGCCGGACCAGGTGCCGAGCGGGCATGGAAGATCACCGACCATCCCGAGCAGGCGTGGGTGCGCGGCACCTGGGAGTCCCAGGCCATCGACCCGAGACTCCTTCCGCAGACTGTCGAGGAGGCTTGAGCATGGGAGAGATCCGGCTCACAGTGGCGCAGGCGCTCGTGAGGTTCCTCAGCGCGCAGTACTCAGAATCCGACGGCGAAGAACAGCGGCTTTTCGCCGGCTGCTTCGGAATCTTCGGGCATGGCAACGTCGCCGGCATCGGCCAGGCCTTGCTGCAGGCCGAGCTAGCAGAGCCCGACTCGTTGCGCTACATCCTGGGCCGCAATGAGCAGGCCATGGTTCACACTGCCGTGGCGTACGCCCGGATGAAGAACCGCCTACAGACCTATGCCGTCTCGACGAGCGTCGGCCCGGGCGCCACAAACATGCTGACGGGTGCGGCGTTAGCCACCATTAATCGACTGCCGGTGCTGCTGCTGCCAGCTGACACCTTTTCCGACCGCAGCGCCTCGCCGCTGTTGCAGGAATTGGAGCTGCCGGATTCCGGCGATGTCACGGTGAACGATGCGTTCCGGCCGGTGTCACGGTATTTCGATCGCATTTGGCGGCCCGAGCAGCTGCCCGCGGCCCTGCTCTCGGCCATGCGGGTTTTGACCGACCCGGCCGAGACTGGCGCGGTAACGCTGTGCTTCCCGCAGGATGTGCAGGCCGAGGCGTACGACTGGCCAACCGACCTATTCAACAAACGGGTTTGGCACGTAGCCCGACTGCTGCCGGAGAGATCTGTTCTCGAGGCTGCGGCAGAGGTCATCAAGTCGGCGCAGCGGCCGCTTATCGTGGCGGGCGGGGGCGTCACCTACTCCCGCACGCAAGATGTCTTGGCGGCCTTCTGCGAAGCGACTGGGATTCCCGTCGGCCAGAGCCAAGCTGGCAAGGGAACCCTGGTCTACGACCATCCGCAGTGTCTTGGCGCAATCGGATCCACTGGCACTACCGCAGCTAATGCGATTGCCCGCGAGGCGGACGTGGTGATCGGCATCGGCACCCGCTACTCGGATTTCACAACGGCGAGCCGGACCGCCTTCCAGAACGCGGACGTACGGTTCGTCAACATCAATGTCGCCGGCATTGATGCGATCAAGCACGTCGGGCTTGTTGTCCAGGCCGACGCGCGCGAAACCCTTAACGCCTTGCTGCCGCTGCTCGATGGCTATCGGGTTGATGAGGACTATGTGCGGAAGTACACCGAGTTGAATGCTGCTTGGGAGGATACGGTCCAGAAGGTCTACCTACCCGCAACTCCGAATGCCGGCGCCGACGGTCTGCTCACCCAGAACGAGGTGATCGGCATGGTCAACGAGCTGTCCGATCCTCGTGATGTTGTCGTGTGCGCCGCTGGATCGATGCCCGGGGACTTGCACAAGCTGTGGCGGACCCGCGATCCCAAGGGCTACCACGTGGAGTACGGCTACTCCTGCATGGGCTACGAGATTGCTGGCGGCCTTGGGGTACGGCTTGCCTGTCCTGACCGCGATGTCTTCGTGATGGTTGGCGACGGCTCGTATCTGATGATGGCCTCCGAGCTGGTGACTGCGGTCCAGGAGGGCATCAAGATCATTACGGTGCTGGTGCAAAACCACGGTTACGCCTCGATCGGCTCACTGTCGGAGTCGTTAGGCTCGCAGAGGTTCGGTACCAGATACCGCTATCGGAACACCGAAACCGGCCGGCTAGACGGCGCAAAGCTGCCAGTTGATCTTGCTGCCAACGCTGCGAGCCTTGGCGTCGAGGTGATCAAGACGACGACTGTTGGTGAATTTGCGGAGGCCATTAAGGCTGCGAAGACTGCCGAGCACAGCATCCTGATTCACGTCGAGACTGATCCATTGATCGGCGCTCCCGATTCGGAGTCGTGGTGGGACGTTCCGGTGAGCGAGATCTCCACCCTTGAGTCGACTCAGCAAGCCCGCAAGACCTACGAAGAGCACAAGGCCACTCAAAAGCTGTTTCTGTAAAGGAGAGTACGTGTCATCCACGATCACGATCGGTACCGCCCCGGACTCGTGGGGCGTCTGGTTCCCTAGCGATCCCGAGCAGGTGCCTCCCGAGGTGTTTCTTCACGAGGTCTCTGAGGCAGGCTATGAGTGGATCGAGCTCGGCCCGTATGGCTATCTGCCGTCGGATCCGGTGAAGCTGTCGGAGCAGCTGGATGAGTACGGGCTGGGAGTGCTGGCCGGCACCGTCTTCGAGCACTTGCACCGTCCGGACTCCTGGGATGCGGTGTGGACACAGGTGACCGACGTAGCAGCCCTTACCCAGGCCGTTGGCGGCAAGCACATCGTCGTGATTCCCGATGTCTGGCGACATCACAAAACCGGGGAGGCCGTCGAAAGCCGAGAACTCAGTGCTGAGCAGTGGAAACAGCTGACCGCCGGTCTGGACGAGCTCGGCCGGCGGATCTTTGAAGAGTACGGCCTGCATGTGCAGTTCCACTCTCACGCCGACAGTCACGTCGGCTACCAGCCAGATATTGAGCGACTCCTCGAGTCGACCAATCCCGAGTGGGTCAACCTCTGCTTCGACACGGGGCACATCGCCTACTACGGCGGCGACTGCTTGGAGTTGATCGAGAAGTATCCAGATCGAATCGGGTA
>DATDKX010000034.1:0-2131 GCA_036519615.1 Propionibacteriaceae bacterium | reverse complement strand
GGGCCGCAATCAGACCGCGAACGTCCAGTGATGGTGACAGGAGCGCGTGCACGATCGCGAATTGGTCGTCAGCCTCGTTCTTGGCATCGGTGTCGATGATCACGCGGCGACGCTTTGCCGGCTCCATAAGGCTCCCGGGGGGTGTAGTATCTATTCGCTACTGTATATTCAGTCACTGAGAAAGGTTTTGTCAACTCCGAGACGGAACGTGACATGGAAGAGTTGCCACCACTGAAGAGGAGGAGCAGGTGCCGGCAACCTCAGCAAGCCCAGTGATCTTGGCAATCGACCAGGGAACGACAAACTCGAAAGCTGCTCTGGTCAGCCCAGATGGTCGTCTGGTGGCTAGTGGTACGGCGCGCGTCGGTGTCTCCTCACCGCGCCCCGGGTGGATCGAACAGGACGCAGAGCGCATCTGGACGAGCGTGCTCGAGGCAATGGCGGCCTGCTTGGAAAACGCACCCAACGCGGAGATCGCGGGCGTCGCACTCTCGACTCAGCGCGAGTCCGTCGTTGGTTGGCGAGCCAGCAGCGCTGCGCCATTGGGCCCGGTAATCGGCTGGCAGGACCGGCGTACGGCGGCCTGGTGTAGTGAAGCCCTGAATGAGCAGGACAGACAGCTGGTCAAGACGCGAACGGGCCTGCGGATCGACTCCATGTTTTCCGCACCCAAGATGCGGTGGCTGATCGACAATGCGTCGAGCGAGGTGCCGATTGAGGACATCCGGCTCGGAACGATCGACTCCTGGCTGATCTGGCAACTCACTGGCGGAGCCGAGCATCTGTGCGAGGCGGGCAATGCCTCACGCACGCTGCTGTACGACATCACCGAGCTGGATTGGGACGCCGACTTGCTCGATGTGTTCGGCGTGCCGGCATCCACCTTGCCCACCGCCGTGGCCTCCGACGAAGGCTTCGGCACGACGAGCGGGGTCCCGCTGGTGCCGGACGGCACACCGATTGCTGCCGTGATGGCAGATTCGCATGCCGCACTGTTTGGCCAAGGCTGCACTGAGGTGGGAATGGCTAAGGCCACGTACGGCACAGGATCCTCGGTGATGGCTCCGGTCGAAGATCTTTCGGCCGGTGATGCACGAGTCCCGGTGACCCTGGCGTGGGTCATGGGCGGATCACCGACCTACGCCCTGGAGGGGAACATCTTGTTCTCAGGGGCAACCCTGACCTGGGCCGCCGATCTGTTCAGTGAGGGCAGCGTCGCTGATCTTCTGGCGTTGGCCGAGACGGTTCCCGACAGCGGCGGCGTCACGCTCGTTCCGGCTTTCTCTGGTTTGGGTGCTCCTCATTGGGACCGGAACGCGCACGGGCTCGTCTCGGGCATGAGCGAGATGACCGGCCGGGCTCACCTCGCCCGTGCCGCCGTCGACTGCATCGGTCACCAGATCTGCGACATTGTCGATGTGATCGAGGACAGGTCCGTACCGCTACGGGTTTTCCGGGCAGATGGTGGCGCCACGAGCTCGGCACTTGTCATGCAAACGCAGGCTGACCTGCTGGGCAGAGACGTAGAAGTGAGTGAGGTTGCCGAGGTTTCAGCTCTCGGTACCGCAAAGCTCGCTTGGCAGGCGCTCGGCTACGGCGGCGGCTGGCCCAGTAACAGCGGCCAGATTTATCGCCCAATTCTCGATCCGAATGAACGTCGCCGACGCCGCACACATTGGATAGGCGAGATCAATCGCACGCGCTTTGCTCCTAGTCCCGCGGAGACCGAAGATGCAGACCGAGAACGCACCCCAGTGGCGTGAAATTGACCTTGCCTTCGTCGGCCCGAGTGCCGCCAACCCGTACACCGACGTCGATGCCTGGGTGATCTTCAGCCACGAGAGCGGACAGCAATTGCGCCGACCGATGTTCTGGGACGGCGGAACCACCTACCGTGTCCGCTTCGCCTCCACTCAACCGCAGGGCGAATGGCGGTGGCGGGTTCACGCCGGCCGACCTGATCATGATTTCGTGCCAGATTCGGGCACCATGATCGCCAGCCCGCCGCCCAGTGATCATCCGCATCGAGCGCTCACCCGCGGTTTCCCGACAGTGCACCCTTCCGGTCGCGGCTTCTGTTACGCCGACGGGTCACCGGCATTCTTCGTTCTCGACACGGCCTGGGCGATGC
>DATDKX010000033.1:0-2772 GCA_036519615.1 Propionibacteriaceae bacterium | reverse complement strand
CCGGCGATCTGCCGCGATTTGGCGTCGCTCAGGATCGTCGCTGCTGCCACCAGAGGCCCCGCGCACGCACCACGGCCGGCCTCATCGGCACCAGCCACTGGATCGAGACCCATTTTCTGCAACGCGCGTTCATACCCATAGATGCCGCTATTGCGCTTGACCAGCACTGGCGTAGCCGCCCGAGTTTCAGGCATTAGCAGCTCACCCCTGCAGGCTTGATCACCGCTTTCTTGGGTGGAGGTCCGCTCGGATCGGGAACCTTGGCGAAGGTGCCGGGTCGTTTTAACCGGCCCGCTCGATCAAAAGGCGCCGCGATTGCGAAGGCTGGCCCGACGACGAGAGAGATCGGCACGAAGGCGACTTGTCCGATCCCCTCATTGATCGACAGATCAGACAGATGACAGCGGGAGTCGGCGCTTAGATCGCGATGGTCACCCATGACGAAGATCCGGTCCTTGGGTACCACCACCTCGAACCTGACATCGGACGGATGTACCTGGACCCCATCACGATCGGTGTAGAGGTAGCTACTTTCGTCGAGGGCCTGGCCGTTGACCGTGATACGGCCTTTGGCATTGCAACAGACGACCTTGTCGCCTGGCATACCGATAACGCGCTTGATCAGATGACCCGGCGTGCTCTTGGTCGGCACTCCGATGAACTCAAGGGCTTTGTCCCACGGAGCAGGATTGTCGACCGGTTCGTCCTGCAACCAGCCGCCAGGGTCAGAGAAGACCACCACGTCACCACGCTGAAAGTCGGTGAGCTTTTCGACAACCACCCGATCACCTACCAAGAGCGTGTTCTCCATCGACTGCGAGGGGATGATGAACATCTGCCCGACGAATGCCCGAAGCAGGGACGACACCACCACTGCTCCAACAACCACGATAAGCAGTTCGCGGGTGAACGCCCAAGCACGCCGACCCATCGTCGGCGGCTGGCTCTGTCTGCGGCTGGCTTTGTGATTAGCCAGGCTCGGAGGCGCGGCAGGACTTTTGTGCGTGGTCAACAGCTGGCCTCAGGTCCGGCGGTGGTCGTTGCTATGTCTGGTGCCGGCTGAGTGCCGGACGGGATGGTCTCAAAGGTATCTGGAATGGCCAAGCGGTGCCGGCGATCGAACGGCCAGACGACCGCGATTGCTCGGCCGACGACCAGATCTAGCGACACGAATGCATTCTCACCCTTTGCAACCCCGGCTTGCACGTCATTCAGGTGGCACCGCGAGTCGCGGCTGTGTTCGCGGTTGTCCCCCATCACAAAGATGTGGCCGCTGGGCACGACCACATCGAACGTGATGGACGACGGCTTGGCCTGCGCGCCGTCGGGGCCGATTGTCAAATACGAGGTTTCATCCAGCGCCTGGCCGTTGATCGTGAGGCGATCGTCGTCGTCGCAACAGCGGATGTGATCTCCCGGCAGTCCGATAACCCGCTTGATCAAATGCTCGGTGCTGGTGTCGGGCAGTACGCCGACAAACTGGAACGCCTTGCCGATTGGGCCGCGCTCGCGGAGGTTTGTGCTCGTGAGCCAGCCTCCCGGGTCGGAGAACACAGCTACCTGCCCACGCTTGATGCTGCTCAGTTTCTCGACCAGGACGCGATCATCGACCTGGAGCGTGTTCTCCATCGAGACCGACGGGATCAAGAACATCTGGCCGACAAATCCCCGCAGCAATGAGGCAACGATGATCGCGCCAACGACGACAGCTGTGAGTTCTTTGAAGAAGGCCACCACGTGTTGGCCGAAACTTAGTTGCTCTGGGCCTGAAGAAGCCTGGTGATCGGACTGATCAGTTTCGGACTGGGATACCGGCTGCAAAGCGCGCCGCGGCGCCGTCTCCGCCCACCGGTTCGCCATGTCGGATTAGGCGGTGATCAACTGGCGTCGCGCTTTTCCTTGATCTTGGCGGCCTTGCCGCGCAGGCCGCGCAGATAGTACAGCTTCGCCCGGCGTACATCGCCGCGACGCTCGACTTCGATCTTGTCGATGATCGGGCTGTGCAGCGGGAACGTACGCTCCACACCTACACCGAAGCTCACCTTACGCACCGTGAACGCTTCACGAATACCTTCGCCTGCTCGGGAGATGACTACACCAGTGAAGACCTGGATTCTCGAGCGCGTACCCTCGACGACCTTGACGTGGACCTTGACAGTATCGCCTGGACGGAAGGCCGGAATGTCCTTACGGATCGAGGCCTGGTCCAGCTCGTTAATGAGCTTGCTCATGAGAGTTCCTCGCCGGTGCCACAGGCCACCACGGTCGTGCATCCAATTGATCGCCTCCCGCTTAAGAACATTCCCCCTGTGGCAGGAGTCGTATGGCAGGACAGCAGCGGACAAGTCTGCCATATCCGAGGAAGAAGACGAAATCGCCAGGCGCCTCGCACTAAGTCGCGCACAATGTGCCCATGACGACTCAGCCGAGCCTTGGACGGCTCCCGGCCAGGGTGGGTCCCATATTTCGTCGACTGAGTGTCGCAGCGGTTTTGACGGGCTGCTGTCTGGTCCTCGCACAGTGCTCGTGGCTCGCACCGCCCACATCCCCTACCGCCGATCCGAGCAGCAGTGCACCCTCGACGCAGCAACGCACGATCACAGACGCCAACTTGATCAAAGCGGCGGATCTGCCGTCGCCCATCGGCGGGGGGAAAGTCATCGAATACCATCGCAACGCCCGGTCGCTAGATCAACTGTCGGTCTGTCAGCAACCGTTGGATAAGCTGGGTGCCCTCGCGATCAAGAGCCGCAGCTTCAAGGATCGCTATTC
>DATDKX010000032.1:0-2102 GCA_036519615.1 Propionibacteriaceae bacterium | reverse complement strand
TGCACCGCCGGATGCGCTCCCGCGGCCACCAAGTCCGCCACGCCGCTGCGTGGATCCCGACCTGTTACCAGTGCCTCGCCGACGAGCACGACGTCTGCGCCGGCGCGGGCCAAGTCGATCACGTCGTGTGGTCCGCGTACGCCGGACTCCGCTATCCGGACAATGTTGTCCGGAATCAGCGGCGCCAGTCGGGCGAAGATTGCGGGATCGACCTTGAGGGTCTGCAGATTACGAGCGTTGACGCCGATGATCGAGGCGCCGGCGTCGACTGCCCGTCGTACCTCCTCAGCCGTGTGCACCTCGACCAAAGGGGTGAGTCCGATAGAACGTGCCCGCTCAACAAGCGATATCAACTCGGGGTCTGACAGGGCAGCGACGATCAGCAGCACCAGATCGGCTCCAGCGGCACGCGCCTCGAAGAGCTGGTACGCGGTAACGATGAAGTCCTTGCGGAGAACGGGAATGTCAACCGCGCAGCGGACCCGTACAAGATCATCCAACGATCCTGCGAAGTGCCGCTGCTCGGTTAGCACCGAAATAGCGGCCGCACCGCCGGCCTCGTACTCCACTGCCAGCGCTGCCGGATCGGATATCTCAGCCAAGGTGCCCTTGCTCGGGCTGGACCGTTTGACCTCGGCAATCACGGCGACACCAGGGCCACGGAACCGCGGCATCGGATCGATGGCGGCGTCGACATGCTGACATCTTTCCTTCAGCCGTTCCAGCGGAACCTGGCTCTGTTGAACGGCCAGATCCTGCCGGACTCCGGCAATAATGTCGTCTAAGGCACCCACGATCAGCCCTATCAGTGTGCGCCGTAGCCCATACGCTGCAGGACCGCCGTCACAATTAGCGCGACCACCGCCAAGCCGACGGCTGCCCAGAACATCGGCCAGTATGGGATTACCACCGCGATCGCACCGACGATGAACGCCACCAGCCCAATGACTGATCCGGTCCACGCCGCTACGGTGCGGCCGTGGTGCACGTGCCTGCCGCGCCGGTTCTTCGGATGTACCAAATCTGAGTGCTGTGCTGGCTCCTGGGCTGTGCCTGCCATGGTTCGTTCCCTCGTTTCTGCTGATCGGGATCTGCATTCCGAGCACCTACCGCTCAGGACTGCGCTACGCCTCGCGCTCCCCGTGCCCTCGCTGCACCTGGCCCGCATTGGGGCTCGTGGGCGACCAGGGTAATTGCTGTGCCTGTTCGGTGGCATCCATTGTGTCTCCTGCGCTTCGATTGCGCACCTTGGGGTCTGCCGGTGTCAGTGTGTCCCGATCATTGAGAGTTGGATCGACTCCGGCATCCATGGCCTTCCAGAGCTCGGCGGGCTCCTCCGTTGTAGCGGCCTGCGCCTCGTCTGACCTGGTCTGAAAACGGTCGGATCCAGCTGGCCAGTTGCCTGCGGTGATCATGGTCACTAGGGCGCCGCCGCCGATCAGTAGTCCAGCAAGGGCGAAGATCCAGGGCCAAGCTGTCGCGGTCAGTCCGAAGTTATCCAGCAGACTGATATGACCGAGTTGACTGCGGACCGCATCAGGCGGTGGGCGCAGCCCAAATCCTCCGACCAAAGCAATCCCAACGCCGGCCAAAAGCAACAGAGCCGCAACCACGCGGCGGCCGCGGCTCCGCAATGCCAACATCAACAGCGGTCCGGCGAGCGCGACGATCGCGAGTGCTTGACTCAATCCGCCGGTGCTTTGACTTCCCGTGAACTTTACGCCCGCAGCCTCGCCGATACCACGCCACCACGGCTGTGCGCTCGCAATCAGTGCCAACGCCCCACCAGCCAGGAGGCAGCCGAAGGCCAGTCCACGGGATTTCATCCCGACCTGTCCCGAGCCGTGATGAGCGAAGCGTGAGGTGTCAGCGCCGCAAAGTTTTCGGCAACCGAGATAGCCTGCACCACCGCAGCCGCCTTGTTCTGGGTTTCGGTGTCCTCGGTCGCTGGGTCGGAGTCAGCCACGATGCCACCACCGGCCTGCACATAGGCCACGCCGCCGCGTAGCACGGCCGTACGAATCGCAATGGCGGCATCAGCATCGCCGGCAAAGTCGAGATATCCGACCACTCCGCCGTAGAGGCCACGTCGTGAGACCTCG
>DATDKX010000031.1:0-12446 GCA_036519615.1 Propionibacteriaceae bacterium | reverse complement strand
CGAGAGCTACTCACCCAAGCTCATCTGCGAAGACCCCGTTAACGGTGTGATGGCATAATTTCTTGAAGCTCGCCAGGAGAAGCAAATACGGAAACATTGTGTTACCACTGGGATTGGCTGCATTATTTATTCCGGAACCAGCTCTAGTTACTGATACGATACTTCTTCTTAGTGCTTTCAAAGTGCACGGCGAATGGGCTTACATCGTCTTTGCGGGAACATAGTAGCCGTTACATCACAGGTATGATGTTGGCCGTGGCATGGTTTTACGCGTGGTTTTATGTAAAGCGGAGAGCGTAGGATAGGGGCAGAAGCCGAGCGACGAAGCCAATCCTCTAGAGTCTCGCCATCGAACCTTAAGTACGTCTCGGCTACGGATCCAGCTGCCGTAACCCCTCGATGGCCTCAGTGTCGGCATACGGCCAAGCCCGTCCGGCCTTTCGCCTTGGCCTTTGGCGGACGGGCAGCCTCACGACGGGCCGACCGGGGCCCCAGCATCGACCAAGTTCACAGTCCGCCTCGTACGTACCCCAGCCGAGCGGCTCCGCCTCAGGTCCATCCGTCACTGGCCGATTTGTGATATCCAGACCGTACTTAACAGTGGCTGAGACTCTCGTCGGCCGGAGCATATTTCAGCTGCAACGACCTGCCGGTCATTGCTGCGGAGGTTCGGCAGAATGTCAGCTCCTTTGCGGCGGCCGTACCCGCTCAACGGTGGAGTGACCTCTGCGCCGAAGGGTTGCTCGACGAGCGAGTGCCGATACCTTCCTAACCGCTGAACGCTGACGGTTCATAGGCGCCAACGGCGAGCGCTGGTGCCGATCGTGGACGTGACAAACCCGCCCAAGATGATGAGTTAGGCGACCTGCTCATGATTGGCCCCCCAGGAGCTCGGTAGTGCGGCTGAAATGGCCTCGGCGTAGGCAACGTAACCGGCAGGAGTCGGGTGGAAGGCGTTTATTCCAGCTTCAGGTGGGTTGATGAAGGGCTCTTTGCTGCCGCCGATACCGTGCCCGTCGAAAGCTTCGGTCACGTCAACGTAAACGATGTTGACGCCGCTGTTCTGGGCGGATTCCACCGCTGTCTTGATCGTGAGATTCAAGCCAGACGTCGCGCTGTTGATTTGGGCCTTGAGGTCAAAGGTCGGATCGCCTTGGACAAGCTCAAACAGAAGCGGATAGCCAGTGACCACGATGAGCGCGTTGGGCGCCGCGTCTGCCACCTCCGCGTACAGGTCTGTGAGACGGCCTCCGAGCACACTCTCGCCCCCCGGCGGCACTACCAGCAGCGCAAGTGCTCTATTGATTTCAGTCTGGCACTCTGTGGGGGTGGGGGGCACGGCCGTACAAGCTGCTAGCACCTCGGAGAGACCTAAATCAGCCGCTCCAACGGTCAGAGTCACCAACCTTGTGCCTTGCTTCAGCGCCGACAACTGCTCTTCGGCCACATCTGACGTCGTTGCCCCAGTGCAGGCGGCGTTACCACGGAGATGGATCTGGTTTTCGGCGTCGAGCAACGCGGGATAGCCGTTGGGGCTCTGCAGGCAGTTATTGTCGTATGCGAGGCTCCCGCCCTGTCCCGCGGCATAAGAGTCGCCCAGCGCAACATATTGGCCGATGCCGACAGTATCTGCGGCGGCCGGCAGCGCGACAGTCAAGATTCCGGCCAAACCGGCAACGAGCGTGGTCACAAAACGCGCCAAGAAGCGCCGCCCCCGAGCAGTCATGGCCGGGAACCTACACCGATCTTGCCGGCGAGGTGCGCGATTAGGTTCGATTCTGACTAATTCGGCGAGATGCGCTCAGTCGGTCAGACATCCACGGACCCGCTGAGACAACCAAACGGTGAGAGCGAACAGCAAGAATCACCAGGCGTTGGGCAACGTTGAGTGCGCCAGGTCCCATCGGCCACCGGCCCTCGCCGGTAGCTGCTGCATTGCCCTTCCGCTTGCCGGACGCCCGGCTCGGGGGCACGTCGGTTCCGTTAGCCGGTCCGCAAACGGGAGGCCAGCCAAGACCACCGGCAACTGTCCCCATAGCATCAAGATCAACTATTTGGCGGTTGATGAGACGTTCGTTTCCAGCTGTCCTAATCCTATTGATCTTGCGGTAAGTGGTGGTCGATCGTGCGGCGCGGGCTCGATGTCTGCTGTCGCGGGCGGCATGGTTGGCAAATGTCGCCCAAGGGCTGTGGAGAATGGGATGCGTCGATCAACGACCACCACCCGGCTTAATTGACGTTGCCAGAACTTTTCCGGACGACCGTTAGCCAGGCTCGCGAGAGCTGCTTGTCGTTGTTCGGCCCGAGCCAAGCCCAGACTTTTATCTGCCGCCGGAGCCCCATGAGTGGTCCAGTTCACCCCTCCTCCGCTTGGGCTTGTGACCCGTCGGGATAGCTTGCGCGTCAAGTAGCGGTTCCAGGCGACAACTCCTGCTGATCTGGTTGTGGTGTTGTCGCTGAGGGGGGCGCAGGGCTTCGCCAAGCTTTCCAGTCGAAGATCACCAGACCAATCGCGACGATCGTCAACAAGCCGGTGTATACCCAGCCTTCTGCCTGGATACTCCCCTCTGCCGCATGTAGCAAGATCGTCAGCAGCACGCTGCCGCCGGTGTGGTTGAAGAGCCAAGTAGCCATAAATGTGAAGGCAAACGGCCCAACGATGCCGCCCACAATGGTCGACGGTGGGAGGTTGCCGCCTTCAAGAAAGAAGAGCGGCAGGTGCCAGACCGTGATCAGCACGGCGGGGATCGCGGTTGAGACCAGCGGCGAGCGTGTCGCCTGCAGCCCGGGGAGGGCAAATCCGCGCCATCCGGGTTCCTCACCCACGGGACCGTCCACCGGATTGATCAAGCGGACGCCAAAGATCAGCAGCCAGCCCGCTATCGAGGTGAACTCCTGCCGTGGGATGCCTATCCCGACCCACTGATGTTGACCACGCGGGCAGGGCACAACAGTCAAAAGCGAATAGCCCTATTTACGCTCTAAGCGCGTCGTGGAGACGACAAGGCATTTGAGGGTGCCGTCCTCAGGGCATAAAAACCGAGGGCGGCCACCGCGATGCCGAACAGAATCTGCCCTATGGACTCCTGGAATGATCCCGGCGTGGGGGAAAGAAAGGCCGTGACCGGGACCGCGACGACCAGCAGGACCCCTGCCCAGCGAGGGTAGACGCGCGCGCTGAATATCGTCGACGCCCCGAACAGAATCCACCCCAGGAAGAAAGAATAATTGGACAAGGCTATGCCACTGAACAAGTACTTAGGAGCTTCGGTCGCTTCTCCCGAGATCACGCTCGGGGCTACGTGCGCCATCGTCGGCCAGACGAACGTTTCTCCCCAGCTCTCGCACGCTTGGAGAACTGAACCGAAGAAAGCGACGACGAACGCCCACAGGCCGAAGGTTCCTGCGGCCCTCGACTGGCGCTCGTAAAGGCCGATGACCGCCCACACCAACAGCACGGCACTGAGCAGGCGCAGCCCAGCGGATAGGAAATACCAGCCAGTCAGATACGCCTCGGTGCCCAACCGCTCATAAGGGACAACAAGCCATTCCAGAAGCAACGAGACCGTTACTGCTAAACCGCTTGCTATCGCTGCCCAGGCGCCCGCCCTGACGAACCGGGAGAGCCGGTCGCGGCCGCCGCGTTCACCGGCGACCTCCGCACGGGCCGGCATCGAATCTGAAGGTGGTGGTTCGGATAACATCATGCCCCCTTCGCAAGGCATGCACAGACAGTAATCTAGTCACGGCTCACCTGCCGTCAAGAGACGTAATGATCGGCGGTCATTCGGCGCTGAAGGGCCGTCGGTGTGATGCCCGCCGCTAACAGCCTAGCGGGCTTCGGCGTGAGAACTACCGTCGTGCTCGCGGTTCGCAACACCCGGTCACATGCTATTGAGGTGGCATTGCCTCAGCCATCGAAATCGACTGGCCCGGTGGCGAGCCGGTGAGTTGCACCAGCCGTCGCCGATCGCCTACACCCGCGAACCAAATTCCCGCAGCCGCCCACCGCGGCCACCGCGGGAATCCCGCCACCACCACGACGCTCGGCCATACTTTCTGGCCGACCCGACATCGTCTAGCTGAGCAGAGGTACAACCATGAAGCGCTCACGAGCCATTGCCATCCGTTTTCTTGCGGCACTGGCCTCCGGCATCATGTCGGCGATGTTCTGGTCCGCCGCCGCCGCTGACGGCGGCCCGGACTTTGCTGCCATCGACCGGTACGTGCGCGCGGAGATGGAAGCGCAGCGCATCCCAGGCTTGGCGCTCGGCATCGTGCATGGGGACCGCACCGTGCACGTGCAAGGCTTCGGGCAGGTGGAAAAGTCGGGACCGGAGGTGACTCCGCAGACCCCGTTCCTCATCGGTTCGGTGACCAAGTCGTTTACCGCGCTGGCCATCATGCAGCTGAGCGAGGCAGGCCGAGTGCAACTGGACGCGCCAGTGCAGCGCTACCTGCCGTGGTGGCGGGTCGCCGATCCGGACGCGTCGACCCAGGTGACGATCCGGCATCTGCTGTACCAGGTCAGCGGTCTGTCGAAGGCTACGGGTAACGCCTACGCGACCAGCGGGGACACCCACGATTCCGCCCTTGAGGACCGGGTCCGGGCGCAGCGCGACGCCGAACTCACCCAGCCGGTGGGCGCGACCTGGCAGTACAGCAACGCCAACTATTGGACGCTTGGCATGATCGTGCAGGCGGTATCCGGCCAGTCCTACGAAACCTACATCCAGCAGCACATCTTCGACTCGCTGCAGATGAGCAACTCCTACACGTCACGGGCCGAGGCGGAGCAGCACGGTCTAGCCACCGAGCACCGCTACTGGTACGGCTTCCCAGTCGCGGCCGAACTGCCGTTCGATCGCGGCGGCCTGGGTGCCGGCGGCCTCAGCTCTAGCGCGCTGGATATGGCCCGTTACCTCGGCCTCTACCTCAACGATGGCCGATCCGGCGGCACCGCGCTGGTTTCACCAGCTGGGGTTGCCGAGCTGCAGCGGCCTGGCGTCCCGACCGGTGTGGACGGCGTCTCCTATGCGATGGGCTGGGACGTGAGCCAGCTCCACGGCGTCTCGACGGTCTCCCACGACGGCAGCGGCTTCGGGTCACACGCAAACGTCGTCCTCGTCCCCGACCGCGAATGGGGCGTCGTGGTGATGGAGAACGCCGAAAACTCCCCAGACGAGTTCTTTGGCTCGCGCCGGATGACTGGTATCGCCAACGGCGTCACCGGCATGCTGATCGGCCAAGAGCCACCCGCGCCGACGTCGTCGAGCTTGTCGCTGTGGGTGGTCTATGGGGTCGTCGTGGGGATCATCGCCCTGCAGGTCGGCGGGATAGCCCGCAGCGTGCGGACCATCCGGGGGTGGCGCGCCGACCCACTGCGACGCCCAACGGGAGCCCTGCGGATCGGACTCCGCATTGGCCTGCCTCTCCTGGTGAGCTGGAGCTGGGCCCTCATCGTGCTGGTAGGACTGCCACGGATCATCAGCGCGCCGCTGCCGGCCGCCCTGGCAGGACTGCCCGACCTCGGCTTCCCGCTGGTTGCCAGCGCCGTCCTCGCCTTCGGTTGGGGCCTGGCCAGAGTGATCTGGGCAATCCGAACCCTGCGGACTCCCACCACGCTTTAAGGACATCCAATGTCCACCCCGTACCCGGCTTGTCCCCAGAAGGTGGTTCGGCGGCAGCTTCGATCATACTCGTTCACGGGGATATCCGAGATAACCGGCACACGTTTAGTGAGCATGGTCTTGCCGGCTTCTGGCGGGCCATGGAAGAGCATCTGACACCTACCCGCCGAGCTATTTCACAGGCCAACTTGGCCTTTATAGGCCGCATGGGTGCCGTCCTGGAAGTCACCTCGGCGGGTTGCCATTGTCGCGGCCTCAAACGCGGCCGGCCAGTGAGGGCGGCCTTCGTGAGCCCCCTCTGACTGGGGGCGTCACGGTCGGGCAATGCGCAACTTCTTTTACCGCAGGATCAGTCCGAGAAAAGCGATGTTGCCGAGGATGTTCAGCGACATGTGCGCCCAGATTCCGATGTAGATGTTGCGCTTCCGGAAGACCGGAGCGATGTAGGAGATCATCGTGAGCAGGACGATCACGTAAGCCCACGGCTGCCAGATGTGGTAAAGGGCGAAGAGGACATCCTCCAAGATCGGAGTCTTCCAGCGGAAGCGCGAAATTCGCGGCATCAGATACCCGCGAAAGTAGAGTTCCTCAATGATGGGCGCGGCAACGCCGTTGATCAAGATTAAAGACCCGAAGGTGATCAACAAGATCATCCTCGGATAGGTCGAGTAGCTTGCCGCGTCGGCAGCACTCGTGGCAGTGAAGCCAGCAGGAACCCAACCGAAAACGGTCTTTAAGATGGCGGACTCGATCGGTGTGGCGGCGAACGTGACGACCGCACCCCAGGCCAGAGTCGCCACTGCGTACAGCGGATACTGCCACCGTGGCACCCGGTGCCGATAAACCACCACTCCCGCCAATGACAGCTGCCCATTGCGCTTCCAACCGAGCCAGAGCAGATATCCCAATTGGACAGGCAGCCCTGCGAACAGCATCGCAACGAGCAAGCCAACGATCGGTGGAAAACCGGCAGCTTTTGCAATTGGCACAAAAACAATCGCCACCGCAAGAATGACAACGCCGGGCAGCAGGTGATAGGCGATGGTGGCCGGGAGCGAATGCTGCTCCACCTGATCATCCGACGCCGACTTCACCGCCGTAGGCTGCGCCATGGCCAAACCTCAATCTCCACAATCGACGTCTTCGGCCGCAGACTGCCGCGTCATCTGCAGGAGCGGTCGCGGCAGTGGCGGGACTGATAGGTGCAACGTCAAATCTCGTACCAGTTCACGCGCGAACCAATACCTGGCGAACAGCGCGGTAGTCTCGGCAAACTAAACTCGTCATCCCTGAATGAAGCCCCGTCCTCTCCGGGCAGATGCAACTGGTTCGTACCTGACTAGGCTCAGCCTCCGTGTGGCTTAGCGTATCGAATAATGTTCGATTAGCTAGCCAGCACGCTATCCGAGCATTAGCTATGGTTGACGACGCTAATGGGACCGCCCGATCCGATGCCCGGATTGGCAGATGAGATTAAGCGCCATCCGATCGTCACGTTCTTCGTCCTGCCCTATGTGCTCACATGGAGCCTCCTACCGTTCAGACCATTCGGAGCGTTCGGACCGCTCCTCGCCGCTGTTATCACTGCACCGCTGGCCCAAGGCCGCGCCCGGCTGAAAGAACTTGGCCTGCGAATATTCCGCTGCGTGATGTCGCCAGCGACCGCCTCGATCCACTTCTCGTAGCGCGGCGCCTCCGCCGTGAAGCACGGCGAACCGAGTACCTCGCTGCGCAGTCGCGCGTCGGCCTGCTCGGGGTCCTTCGCGCGCACTAGCGCGAGCACGCGCTCAATACCGAGCGCCTCGCGCCGCCGCAGCAGCTCGGCGAGCACGACCTTCCCGACGAACCCCGTGGCGCCCGTGAGCAGCACCACGGCCGGCGCTCCGCTCATCCGTTCCCGCCCGCCGGCAGATTGTCGGGATCCACAGCGCGTTAGCGGCAGCTCGAGCGCCGCGGGCGAGAACGCGCGCGGCAGGAACGGCTGGCGGAGCTTGCCGACGCCTTGGTGATGCGAGAGCGAGCCGCCCGAGCGCAGAAGCAGCTCACGAACGGGTTCCCCGGCAGCCCGCGCTTCGCGTGCTCCTGCCAGAGCCGCTGCTTCACGTTCGCGCAGAGCGCCTACGCCTCGCTCCACGGCACCGACGTCTCGAACGATTCGCCGAGCACCCAGTGGTCGAGCATGAAGCGCGGATGTAGGCGATCGCGAAGGCGTACCTGACAGGGAAGCTCGATTGTCGTCGTGGTTTCCTGCCTTTAGAGCAAAGTGATGCCCGGTGACCGGTCGCGTTGCGGGCTAGCAGACTCGGCGACGCCGGGGCAGCGACACTGCGCGAGGCGCGCGCCGTTCAGCCGCCGGTGACCTGTTTGGCGATCTCGATGAGCCGGTCCCAGGCCGGTGACGACACGCCGACCGGCGTCGTGGTGACCAGCTGAGCGATGGCCGGGTTCAGGGCTGGCTTCGCTGCGCCGTCCGAGCTGCCGTGCCAATTGGCGAGCCACCGTTGCGCGCGGTCAGCCAGAGCGTACAGGCGCGGGTCGTCCGGGGACCAGTCGAAGGCGGCGTCGTAGGCGAGGTAGATGGCGCAGAATTCGGGGTCGTCGATGGCGGCGCGCTTGTCGGCGAGCCAGATGGCCGCCTCATTCGGCGAGACCGACTGCATCAGGATCCAGCCGTCGCGTTCCATCTGCACCGCGCGCCGGCTGACGCCGAGCTCCTCCAGTCGGTCGAGGTAGTCGGCGACCTCGGCGGAGACGAAGAGCCGGTCGCCGGCACGAAGCTGGGCGAGCCGTTCGCGGGCGCGGCGGAGTTCCTCGGCCCGTTGTTGCAGGTTGTGGTCGATCTCCGCGATCGCCGCAGTGAACCGGTCGGGGTTGGCGGTGAGCAGCTCTTTGATGCGGGCGAGCGGCACGCCGGCATCGGTCAGCGTTTTGATCTTGAGCAGCTGGATGGCGTGCTCGGCGCTGTAGCGCCGGTAGCCCGACGCGTCGCGCGGCGGCTCTTCGAGCAGGCCGCGCTGGTGGTAATGGCGGACGGTCTTGATTGTCACGTCGGCGTACGCAGCCAGCTGACCGATGGTGATCATGTCTTCGTCTCCTTTCGACCAGCTCGACAGCCAGGATGTTCAACATGTCAGCGGGTACGGCGCAACGTGCCACTTGCCCCAGCTCGCTTAACCGGCGTGTTCTCGTCGGGTCATGCGACCACCGGCGCACCGATAGTTCGCACGGCCTTCGCCGATACCGTGGTATGAGACGAGCAGTTGGCGGGAGTATCCGTTGAATGCGTGGAGCGGCATTCCGGCCGGCGCGAAGAGGTCCCTGCCAACGGGGACGAAGCGCCGCGGCGGTAACGGGAACGAGCCGCCCGCGAACCCGGTGAAGATCCGCTCCTGCACGTCGTCGAGCGGTTCGTAGATCATGGTCTCCTCAAGCTGGCCGTCTACGACACTGACGTCGACGCGGAGTTGATTCGAGCGATACGTACCCACGTAGGGTGTGAGGTCCCGTACCGGGCGCATGTCCGATGCGAGGCCTGGAACCTTAACGTCGAAGTGTTGCTCAAGCAGCGAGAGCAGCAGCTGGTCATGGAGCGCCATTGCCTGCGGGTTATTGCCAAAGGCCGCGAAGGCGAAGTCGTATTCCGGCACGACGGCCAGCACCGCCACACCGCCGGGTGAGGCTCCTGACATAGAGAGCACGGTCGTCGCTCCGAACGGCATGAGCAACCATCCGAGTCCGATGGGTGGGATGTTGGGGGTCCCCATGTCATGCGACACGGCCTGCATGCGTGCAGTTGATTCACCCGACAGCACACGTTTCCCCGACGGCGATAGGCCGTTGCTGAGATGAGTCCGTGCGAAGGCAAGGAGATCACCGATGGTGCCGATCGGCGTGCTTCCAGCGGGCGCCCAGGAGTCGGGCAGTTTGAACATGTCGGTGCGCCTGGTGCGGTTCGTGGTTGGGTCGCGGAAGTGGCCGACGGCGGTGCTGCGCAGGATGGCGTCCTCGGCAGAGGTGGAGGAGTCATCCATGCCGACGGTGGCGTACAGCTCGCGCTTGAGAAGTTCGTGGTACGAGGTGCCGGTAAGGACCTCGAGCAGCCGGCCAGCCAGGATCATCCCGCCATTCGAGTAGCTGATGTATTCGTCCGGCTCGAAGAGAACCCCGCAGTGCTGTCCGAGCCCGTCCAGGAAGACCTTCAGGGCATGAGGACCGCTGGCATCGGGGAAGAACAGGTCTGCGTCGATTCCGTTCGTGTGCGTCAGGAGATGACGGACTCGGATCTTTTCGGCCGCCTCTGGCGTCGTCAGGCGAAATTCTGGTAGATACGTGAGGACACGTTCATCAGGATCGATGAGGCCGCGCTCGACCTGCTGCAGGACGAGGGTCGTGGTCAGGAGTTTCGTGACGGATCCAAACAAGAATCCGGTGTCATCACGCATCGGCGCCCCCGTGACAACATTCACCACCCCATGGGCCACGACGGTCTGGTCGTCGTCGTGGTAGACCCCGGCAACATATCCAGGGACGTTGCTCGACTCGCAATAGGCAGCCGCCTGCTCACGAATCTGCGTCGCGACAGCCTCTAGCACGCCACCAGCACCAGGGATGCGGCTTGACCCGGACAGTGTTTTGTGTGACATCTCGTTCCCTTTCGGCTTCTAATCGCGCAGGAGGCCGAGGCAGTCGCGCGGCCTGTGTAAAGACCGTGATCCAAGCCCCTTCATGCTCGTATGCTCGAACCCTGCCCACGGGGCAAGGTCAAGCGCTGGCGCGGACTTTCCTCTGCGATTGGCATGCGGCGCCCGTTACGGGTTCCGCGTCTGACCAGCCAAGTGGTCCGCAAGCCGGTCCCCGGGTTCGGGCACCCGACCTCAGAGGCATTGATCATGTACTGGCGCGAGTCGCGGCATGGATCTGGTTGCCCAGCCGGGACCCTACCGCCGATCCTGGCAAGCCACCCTGTTCTGGCAGGCCTGGAAACTAAGCCGTTGCCGACCACTTGAGCGACGACACCGCACCCTCTCCACGGTCGGCAGCGTAGTCGAAATCGGGCCTGCCCAGACCATGGCAACCTCGCCGCCCACAGCGGTTCGCCCAGGGCAGCTTGTGCTTGTCAGCACCCCCGCTGCGGCCCGTCGTCAACCTGCCGCTGCGCGTCCCGCCGGTCGACTACCTTGAACTGCCGGTCGCCGAGCACGAACCGTCGTCACACCAGCGGTCAGCTGCCGTCGCGGCGCCTCGCCGACGACGGCCTCAGAACGTGGTTCGACTCGTCCGCACGCAGACAGACCGCGAGTTGTCGCTCCACTCTTGATGTCGATGCTCGTGATGGTCTCGGCGGCCACCCGGCGAGACGGAGCGCGGCTGGCCGCCGGGTCATGAGTCGTGCCAGTGTCAAGGCCGGCTCCATCCTCGTTATGGACGAGGATCCCTCCCGGAGCGACGGTCCGGTCGAGGAGATGGTCTCTATCGGTGTCGCCGGCACCACCGCGCTGGTTCTCGGCGTGCTTGCCGGACTGGCACTGGTCCGGTCGCCAGGCAGGGCGCGGGTCGGTGCCATCGTGTTCGGCGCGCTCGCGATCATCACTCTCCCGTTCTTCTGGTCGGGCGCTCCAGGCATCTTCGGGGCTGTGGCCGCCTGGCTCGCCGGGCTCACTCGCGGCCGCCGCACCTCGACGGTGCCCCCGGCGTCCTCGGGGTCATCGGCCTGTGCGTCGCGATCCTCAACCCGATTGTGTCCCTGGGGTGGCGAGCTGCTCCACCTCCTGATCGTCTTCGTCTCCTGAGCTGCGGCCGGCTAGTACGGCACTGGGAGTTCATGATGTTCGTCGCCGCGGCCGCGACGTGCAAGCGGCGGCCTGGTCACCACGGGCACCGACGTGTACGCACCGCAACCTGTCGCTCGACCCGCTCTCGTACGGCAGCCACGAATGGCCGTCCCTCAGCATCCGACCTGAGCAAGCTGAATGCCGTGTGGGTCTGGTTCGAGGGGAAGGGCTCGTTCCGGCTGGATAACGTCCGCGTCGAGTGAGACGCACGGGCGTGCTCCGGACGGATGAGCCTAACCATGACGATTTGGTGTTTCCAACCCGGTTTGGCACGCCAACCGAGCCGACGAACGCCGCCGGACGTGCATGTCGGAAACGTCGAAGATCGCATCGGGACATCCTCGCCAGCGCGTCCCACCACCCATAGAGTGAGGCACCGTGGCGTCCTTCAGCAGTCCGTTGCTTGGTTGCTGCTAATTCTGAAGAGCCCGACCTCCTTGCGCCTTGATCAACACGCCAAGCCCCCAGCGGCGCGCGGCCACGGCGTGATTATCGCGCGCCAGATCGCGTTGCCGAAGTCGGTGATGTTCGCGTCGGGGCTGGAACGTTCGGCGTCAAGCACGGCGAGGGCTGCGCAGAAGGCAACCAGGGAGGCCCCCTCCGAATGCATTGATCGCGCCCGACCAGCCTCGCAGGCAGCCGCCGGCCAAGCTGTGCTCGGTCACTACAGCAAAAGTCCCGGCCTGGCACAAGAACCAGAACCACCGCGAAACCAGAAACGAGCCATACCTCGCCGACGTCACCGAGCGACCCTCACCTGGCGACCGCCGCTCAAGGGTCGGCTTTCGGGCCTGCAACAGGCGGCGTCGGCCGCGGTCGGAGGCTGCTCTTCCAGGAGGTTCCCGAGCGGAAGTCCGGCAAGAACCGCTTGCACATCGACATCCACAGTGAGCCCGAGGGCCTCGATGAGCTGGTTACCCGGCTGGAGAAGTTGGGGGCAACCCGCATACGCGAGGTCGATGAGGGACCTGCGGGACGCTGGTGG
>DATDKX010000030.1:0-3892 GCA_036519615.1 Propionibacteriaceae bacterium | reverse complement strand
CAGGGTCCGTACCCGCGCTCGTACTGCAACTCGTCAGCGTCTAGAGCCATCTGCCCGTCGTAGGCAGCCGTGAACGGCTTCTCTCCCCGGATCAACGTGACAGACGCTGCCTCGATGCTGGGCATCGCCCGGCGAGCGATGCCAGTGATCTGAGTCAAAACCTCAGAAAGTTCGCGGTCGGCGAGAACGACTTTGGCCAACGCCTCATGCAGCTCGGTCAGGTTTTGCACCGCAGCTTCCGTTCTCTAAGCGAGAATTGCTACTCGAAGCCAGCCACGCTCGATCAGCAATCAGATGCTGCCACCCTAGCGACTCTGATTTTGGGCGGCCAGACGCCTGCGCGGCCTGACGCGCAGGCTCGAACCTTAGTTTGAGCATCCGGCGGCGGGTACCCGAGGCGGGATTCAAAGGAGAACGAGTGGTTCCGAACTTTCCTTCACGGTTACTGCACGATCTCGGCCTGGCCGCCTGCTTCGGCGGGATCGTCGGAGCGTAGGCGGTGCCACTAGCTGAGAACGCCGTTGGATGTGGCGACCAGCGCCACGCGAAAGAGCGCTCCATCACTAACACCGCTCGGACTGGGGTTTCGACCCGGTCCGCCATCGGCTCGTTGGGGACCGGAACCCAGGGAGTGGTTTCGTCATCCTGCGATGACCCAATCGACTGCAGACGTCAAGGGCCGCCAATCGCCGCAGGCGCGGGTCAGTCTACGGAAGCCAAAGACGCTGCTCGCTGTCCCGGTCCGGCGCGATGATGGATCGGGTTCGGCGTGCGCGCGCCAATGACCATTGGATCCGTGCTGCAGGGCTCCGGGCAGACGTCTATGCTCGACTCACTGCTGCACTCCGGGATCTGGCGTGTCGTGGCGGGCGACGGCGAGTCGATGCAAGATCACGATCGCAACCGGACCGTTGACAAGGGCGGGGACTCCCGCGGCGTATTCGCCAGTAAATAGCGACCAGGCGGTCCATGCCGCAGCGTTGGCCAAAACGAGCCAGTAGGTGGCCGAAGAAATGCCGTCGAGCTGCTTGGCGCGAATCGCCCGCACAACCTGCGGCAGACTGATTACGCAGGAGAGACCGGCTGCGAACCACCCGAGCAGCTCCGCAACCACTGCGTCACCTCTTCTCGCGCTCGAATGTGACGCTATGTCCCTCGTCTTCCGCCGTCTTCCGCCGACATTCCCGAGGACTTCCCTGATGTGCGAGCGTCCGGACCCACCACCCCGATGGGCAATCGAACACGCGGCACCGGCACTTCGCGAGTTGTGCGGCGGATGCCGGTTCGCAGCATCGGTCGCAGTCGCTCCGTCACCAGCTCGACGCAGGCCTTCACCGCTGACAAACTTCGCGGGCTGCGTGAGCCGCCCAGGCAAGAGTGCGCAGCTGCCTTGCCAATTCAGGTGATCTTGATACCCCGAGCGCTGCGCCAATGGGACCAGGACGCGTGGCTGCGCTCGTCCACAGCGGAGACGGTCAATGTCCGTTCGCCGCGGGCGTATCTGATGACGGTGGTGACGCGGCTGGCGCTCGATCGGCTCAAGTCGGCGCGCGCCACGCGTGAACAGTACATCGGCCCATGGCTACCCGGCCCGAGCCGGAGGAGTCGGTCGCGCTGGCCGAATCGCTGACACTCGCGTTCATGGTGCTGCTCGACACGCTGTCGCCTGAGGAACGGGCGGTGTTCGTGCTGCGCGAGGTGCTCGAGTACTCCTACGCCGAGATCGCCCCGATGCTCAACGGCACCGAAGCCAACTGTCGTCAGCTGTTTCACCGCGCGAAGGAAAGGCTTCGATCGGGCAGTCGCGCTCGGCGGGTTCGCGCGAGCAGAAGCGGGAACTTGCCGAGCGCTTCGTGAGTGCAATGCCCGCCGGCGACGGCGATGCGCTCACGCGCGTACTCGCCGCCGACGTCGGCTTTTGGGGTGATGGTGGCGGACGCGTCGTTGCCGCGCGGCGTCCGGTCCTCGGCAGAGACCCGGTCGTTCAGCTGCTGCTCGGCATTCGGCTGTGGGCTCAGGCGCACGGCTACGCGAGGGACTGGAGCAAAGTCGAGCTCGTCGAGGTCAACTACGACCCGGCGATGCTGGTGCGCAAGGACGGCCGCATCGACTCCGTCTTCGTCTGATCGATCGAGGGCGACGCAATCACCGGCATTCGTGTCGTCCGCAACCCTGACAATGATCTGGACCGGGTGACCGCCTGGCTGATGGTCTACGGCATGGTCAATGCCGATCCGGGCTACCCGCAGACCACCAACGTGATCAACGAGTTCTCCGACCTGATCCTGGAGCTGTACGGGCGCGAGGCGGGGAGCACGCGCGCATGGCCGTCGGGATGGCGGCGCGACCCCTCAACGCCTGCGTGACTATCGCGGCCGACGTCGCCATCAAAGGCTAGCTGCCCGGGCCACTGGAGACTTCGCCGTCGTCGGCTTTGCAGCTGGCCCGCTGACTTCAGAGGAGCGACAAATTCACCTCAACCTCAACCAAACTGACAGGAGTCAATGCGATGCCCAACCACAATGAAGCTCCTGATCCGATCCCATCGCCGAGTGAGCTAATGAACCGATTCGGCTATGAAGTCCTGAATAACAAGAACCTCGCCATCGACGAGATCGCTGCCGAGGACTATGTGGAACTCGATCTTCCGCTAGGGCAGCGCCTGGGCGCGAGGGTTGGAAAGCGTTCCTTGCGACCGTGTTGTTTCCGGCCTTCCCGGACCTACGGCACCGAACCGGCACCCGATCTGCGACCTGCCCGCAAACCTGACCGCGGAACGTGCGGGCTAGCCAGGCAGCATTACGCAGTGAGCTGCCCGTTGGATGACGAGCGCGCGCTTGAACTCACTGACCGACCGCTGGGCAAAATAAAAGCCTCCGACTGACACGGCGGCAGAACGACCGTATGTCGGTCGCCGGCTTACGGGCTGGCCTCTAACCGATCAGCCCCAAGGCGTTCCGCTTGCGTACGGTGCCGTCGGCCCGGGACGTCCTAGCATTATCTGGGTGACACGAGCGATGCGCGACGGTGGTTGGCGTGGTTGATGCCGACGATGTCCGGCGGATCGCGATGAGCCTTCCGCATACGGTGGAGATTGACAGCGACGGTTTCGACTTCCGTGTGGGCAACCGTGGGTTCGTGTGGTCATACCCCGAGTACGTTCCGGGTCAGCGGCGGGTCATCCGCACCGACATCGCCGTCCTGTATGTGGGCGACGAAGCGGAGAAGCAGGCGTTGCTGCTGAGCGAGCCGGAGGTGTTTTTTACTACCTCCGCCTACGACTGGTCGCCGCTGGTGATGGTCCGGCTGGAGGCCATCGCCATCACGCGGCTCCGCGAGCTGGTCACCGATGCCTGGCACATGCGGGCTCCAGCCGAGTTGAAGGTCGAATATCCGCTCGTGTGCGGCGACGGCGACAGGTGAGTTGCAGGCGATCGTGCGAGTACTCAGTCAGGATGCGGGACGGCTCTCCGTGCTCACGCCTGATCGGCGTTGTACACCTGCACGCCACAGATGATCATGCCCACAAAGAACGCCGCGAAGAGGGCGAGTTTGCGATCATCTCCAGCATCATCGCCCCCGGCGCCCGAGCCGCCCACGGGTCGCTAGGGCGAGCCCCGCGGATAGGCCGTGGGCGCAGCGTGGAGGACTATGGGAAGACCTGAACGAGGTCTGGTCCAGCGATTGCGAAAGCCAGGTCTCTCTGTTGCCGCTTCGGTCCTGACCTGTCCGGTCTAGGAGTTCGTCAGGGTGCGCAGCCGACGTGCGTTGGTCACCGCGTGCCCGTATCCGTCGTTGTTGAAGTAAGCGAAGACGCCAAGGTGTTGTCGGTGCCACTCGAGGATGCGGTCGGCCCACCAGCACAAATCGGCATCGCCGTACGAGCCAGCGT
>DATDKX010000029.1:0-4685 GCA_036519615.1 Propionibacteriaceae bacterium | reverse complement strand
TCACGACGAGGTCGACGTCATCCTCGGTGGCTTGCACGATGGAAATGCGCCGCGCTTGGCGTTGAACGGTCCACAGCGGCAGTGTGTTGTACGCGAGGTGGTTGTGCAGGTCGATCAGTCCGGGCAACACGAGCGAGCTGCCAACGTCAATGATCGCCGCAGCCTCGGAACGGGTGGGCCGGGCTGGGAGCCTCTTGACACCGCGATGATGATTCCGTCGTCGCTCATCCAGACCTTGCCGGTGAAGACCGCGGTCTCGTTCGGGGCCACCGTCGGATCGGAGGCCAGCGCCACAAGCCGCCCCCGGATGGCCCACATTGTTAAATGCCGAAATTCGCGCTAAGCACCGAGCGATAGCGGTCCATGATCTCTCCGGCAGCGCGCTGGTCATCTGCTGTTGGTTCTTGCTGACTAATGATGGGCACCTGCCAGTCGGGGAGCGTGCCCGTCAACGCCCAGGCCGCTTGCCGTGCGGCGCCGACGGCCACGCTTTCAAAGGTGTCGGTGATCACGACGGGCAGGCCGAACACCGCCGTAGCGATCTGGCGTACCGCCTCAGATTGAGACGCCCCGCCGGTCAGAGTGATCGAGGAAATTTCGCCGATCTGTTCGCGCAGTACTTCGACGCCGTAGGCGAGGCTCCACAGCACGCCCTCGATGGTGGCGCGCGCGACATTGGCCGGAGTCATATTGGCCAGGGTGAGACCGACGAGCTGACCACGTGCATCCGGCAGGGGTGGCGTCCGCTCACCCTCTAGGTACGGCACGAAGGTGACGCCTTGACTGCCGGGTTCGGCGCTGATGGCGAGCTCGCTCAGCTCGGTCAGCGTTACGCCGAGGACTTGCGCAGTTGCAACAAGATTGCGAGCGCCGTTGAGCGTGCAGACGAGTGGAAGGAATTCGCCGGTTGCGTCGGCAAAACCGGCTACTGTTCCGGTTGGCTCGTGTGTTTGTTGATTGCTCTTGGTGAAGGCCGTTCCGCTGGTGCCCAGAGAAACAATGGCGTCGCCGGTCGTGACACCTAGGCCCAAACCTCCCGCCATGTTGTCGCCGGTTCCCGGAGCGATGGCAATACCGCTCGGCGTATATCCGATGATCTCGCTAGGAGTAGCGACGCGCGGTAGATCCAGATCATGTCCCACGGCGAGTTTCACAAGATCATTTCGATAGCGGTTGCTGGTCGCGTCGAAGTAGCAGGTGCCCGACGCATCTCCGCGGTCGGTCGTCGGTGCAAAGCTTCGACCACCGATCTGCCAGCTCAACCAGTCATGCGGGAGGACGACTGCCGCCGTTCGCGACGCATTCTCAGGTTCTGCCCGGGCCAACCACCTGACCTTGGCGACGGTCATTGATGCCACCGGAACCGACCCGACCGCGTCAGCCCAGACCGTCGGCCCGCCCAGCTCGGCGATCAAATCTTTTGCGTCAGGCGCGGACCTGTTGTCATTCCACAACAAGGCGTCCCGTACCAGCTCACCGTCCTCATCGAGGGTGACCATGCCGTGCTGCTGGCCAGCGACACCGAGTGCAGCGACTCCATCAAGGAGTGCCGGATCGCCCGTCGCCTCTTGGTAGGCCTCCAGCCAGGCGGAGGCTGGCACCTCCGTGCCGTCTGGGTGTGGGGCCCGCCCGCTGCGTACGACCGCTCCAGTCTCAAGATCACAAACGACGATCTTGACTGACTGGGTTGAGGAGTCGACTCCGGCCACGAGTGTCATAAGGTGCCTCCAACGGTGATGGTGATGCCGCGTTCTAGGAATTGCTGCAGAACAGCCTGGTCGGGTGAGCCAGCGACAGCAATGGCATCGATCTGATCAACAGATGCGAACTGGATGAAGGCTGAGACGCCGAAGCTGCGGGGACCGGCGAGCGCGATCACCTGGTCACCGGCGGCCACCACGACCTGCGACACGGCGGCAGCCGCCGGAGTGGCTTCGGTCAGGCCGCGTTCGACGCTAACTCCGGCCGGATTAACTACGCTGACCTCGACGTGCAGCCGTTCGATCTCATGCACAGCCCAGTCGCCCTCCTGGGCCCGGGTGACCGGCGAAACGGTGCCGCCGATGTTGTACACCTCAAGCCGGCTCGCTCGGGAGAGCACGATAGCGGCGTCTAGGGAGTTGGTCGCAACGGTCAGTCCGTGGGCGTTAGGCGGAGAGCCAACCATGGCGTGTGCCAGAGCGAGTGTCAGGCTGCCCGTGCCGAGCAGAATGGTGCCCCGGCGCGGAAGCTGTTCCCATACCCGACTGGCGAGGGCGAGATCATCCTGTGCGGTCGGCTGGTGACTGTTCAGCAGTGCTGGTGGGCCGGCGGCGATCCGCACAGCACCACCATGAACTCGTTGCAGCTTCCCAGCGTTTTCCATGGCTCGGAGGTCGCGACGGATGGTCTCTTGGGCAACGCCGAGTCGATGGGCAATGTCGACAACATCCACGCGTCCATCAGCGGCGAGCAAGTCGGTGATCGCCTGGTAACGAGCCACGGCCTGCGCGTTCTGGACGGTCATCGTGTCCTCTCGCTCGTACGGCGCTGATCGTCGCCGGTTACAACAGTGTTACTGATTCTTTCGCCTGTGGTCTGATCTGCAGCTTCCGCCCGGTGCCGGCCTGGAAGGTATCAATCGCCTCCCCGTAATCAGCAAGAGCGAACGCATGGCTGATCATGGGCTTGGCATTGAGGGCACCGGCGGCGAACATCTCTACTGCTCGGGCGTAGGAATGCAGCACCGCCATCGAGCCGACCACCGTCACCTCATCGTTGTAGATGCGGAACGGAGAGAACGCGGCCTGTGCCTCGTTCGCGGCGACACCGAATTGCTGGAAGGTGCCACCGCGACGTACGCGCTTGAGGCCGTCTTCGATCGCCTGGACGGCGCCGGTGCAATCGATGACCGTATCCCAGCCGCCTGATCGGGCGACTTCCTCCGCATTACTGCCGACGAGTTCGATCCCCACATCGCGAGCCGCCTGCCGTCGCTTCGGATTCGGGTCCACGACGCTGACCGAGGCTGCGCCAGCGCGTGGCGCGAGCTGAGCCATGATCAAGCCCATGGTGCCCGCACCGTAGATAAGGTAATGCGCGCCAATCCAGCGGGGCAGTAGATCGTAGGCATGAATCGCACACGACAGCGGCTCGATCAGCGCCGCCAAAGCAAGATCAACAGAACTCGGCAGGCGATGCAGGTTCTTGGCCGGAGACAGCACCAGTTCAGCTGTGGAGCCGTCGGTGCGCCCGACCCCGGCGCCGTCCCAGTTCTCACAGAGATTGCCGTGTCCGGCCATGCAGAACGAGCATTCGCCGCAGTAGAAAGAGGGGTCGATGGCCACCGGGTCTCCGGGCGCCACCTTGGTGACCTCATGACCAACGCTGACAACAGTCCCAGATGCCTCGTGCCCAGGCACTATCGGAAAAACCGTGGGTGCGAATTCACCATCGAGTACGTGGAGATCGGTTCCACAGATACCGACCGCCTCGACCTGAACTACAGCATCGCGTGGACCGGGGACGGGATCAGGAAGCTCAGTCAGGGAGAACTCACCGGGCCTCGCGAAGACGATCGCTCGCACTACCGCCTCCAGATCCTGCAGCGTGCGGATGTCACCGATGCACCTCGTCTGCATTGACCGAATGCCTGTAAAACATCTTTGAATCGCTTCCTAGGCGGAGGCTAGCGCAGCCGGAATGGGAGATCTAGTGTCCGGTTTCCGCGCTCAGGTTCCGGCGCGCTGCCCGTTTGCGGCCGGCGTAGGTCGTGGGCGACGTTCGGTCATCCATGTGAAGATTGGGCCAGAAAGGCAGCCATGACGATGTATCCGCCCGAGCGGCAGCGGGCGATCACCGACCTATTGATCCAGCATGACGGTCGACGCGCCAGCGTCACCCAAATCAGCGAGCAGCTCAAGGTCACCACCGAGACGGTGCGCCGCGATCTTGACGTACTAGAGCGACGCGGCGTGTTACGCCGGATCCGGGGCGGTGCCGAGCTGCTGGATTCCACACCGTTCGAGCAAGCGCTCGCGGCGCGGCATGCGGAGCAGCTCGAGGACAAGCTCACAATCGCCCGCCGGGTTGCTGAGGAGTTGCCCCAGGACGGTGTCGTCGTGCTTGATTCCGGTTCTCTGACCTTGTTCTGCGCCCAGGCGATGCCAAAGGATCGCGCCCTCGCAGTGGTGACGAACAATCTTCCTGCCGCTCGGTATCTGGCCGACTATGAGGACCTTCGCATCTTCACACTGCCGGGAACGATCAGGGGCCTAACCTCTGCCGCGGTCGATGCCTGGACCAGCCGCCGACTCAGTACCTTGACTGTTGATCTTGCGATCATCGGCGTCAATGGCATGACCCCCACGCATGGCTTGACGACGACAAATCCGGAAGAAGCGGCTACTAAACGTGCCATGCTGTTGGCTGCTAGGCGGCGGATCGTACCGGTGATCTCCGGCAGGATCGGCCGAAACTCCTTCTGCTCTTTTGCCGCGATCAATGAGGTGGATTTGGTGATCACCGATGCCGCGGCGAATCCGGAGACTGTGAGCGAATTGGGCGCCGCCGGGCCTGAAGTGGTTATTGCGGAGTAGCGCCCATAATTGGCGGGTGGCAGAGCAAGGGCGGCCCGATCGGTCGCGACACAAGGCGTCGGCGGGGCGTGAGTCGGCAGGACGCCGTTCGGAGCGTAAGCCGCCATC
>DATDKX010000028.1:0-2340 GCA_036519615.1 Propionibacteriaceae bacterium | reverse complement strand
CGTGGAACTCACGCCAATGATGTCGCTGAACTTCTCCGCCAACTTGCTCTTTCCGATGCGCTGGGAGTAGTTGACGTAGACCTCCTGGCCAGCAAAAGCGAACGGCTCATGATTTTTCGCGACCGCAGCGACCCTGTCCTTCGCATCCTTTGCCGGCGCCTTCGTCAGGAATGCGACAGTCACCTGGCTCGGATTGCCGTCCGGGTAGGGATTCGCGGCCAAGACCTTCTTCAGTTGCGCCGGTGTCCGGACCGTCACGTCGATGGAGCGGCCGAAGGTGTCCTTGATCGCCTGGGAGATCTCCTGTTCTACGGTTGCGGCCTTCTTGGGTGAACTGACGATCAAGTTGCCGCTGTTGATGAACGTCGCGACATCGGTGTATCCGAGATCCTCCGCCATCGTGCGCAGCGCGGGCATGGGGATCTTGTTATTGGGCCCGAGATTGACTCCGCGGAGGAAGGCGACATAGGTAGCCACGTCACCATCATTTCAGGGCCTTTGCGATATCAGACGCCGAGCAACCGCCCAGGCCGCGGCCGCATAAAGACGATCCAGGTGACCAGACAGCACAGTACGTAAAACGCAATGAAAGCCAGGTACGCACCGTCGCCGTTCTTTAGCGTGAGGAAGGACTGCCGGAAGGCCAGGGACACCAGGACGCCGCCGAGCGCTCCGATTGCGCCGGCCAACCGTCGCTCGGGCAGACAGTTACGCGCGAGGAGCGTCAAACCATCATTTGCCGCGCCGTAGCTGGGATCGGCCGCGGCAGCTTCGTCGTGCCGGACAGATATTCATCGACTCCGGCGGCGCAAGCGCGGCCCTCGGCGATGGCCCAGACGATCAGCGACTGACCGCGGCCGGCGTCGCCGCAGACGAAGACGCCGTCCACATTAGTGGCGTAGTTCTTGTCCCGCGCCACGTTGCCACGCTCATCCAGCGCGCACTCGAGCTGCGAGATGACGGTGTCGGCCTCCGGGCCGGTGAAGCCCATCGCCAAGAGGACGAGCTCCGCCGGAATCTCCCTTTCGGTCCCCTCGATGGGAACGATCTTGCCCGCCTCGAACCGTACTTCCGACATCCGCAACGACGCCACGTTGCCGTCATAGTCACCGATGAACTCCGACGTCGACACGGAGTAGACCCGCTCCCCCGCTTCCTCGTGTGCCGAGGAAACCCGGTAGATCATCGGGTACGTCGGCCAGGGTTGGTGCGCCGGCCGCTCTTCCGGTGGCGTCGGCATGATCTCCAATTGCACGATCGACTTCGCCTGCTGCCGGATCGCTGTACCCAGACAGTCCGCGCCGGTGTCCCCGCCGCCGATGATCACTACGTGCTTGTCCTTGGCAGTGATCTGGTTTTCCACATGGCGCCCCGATGCGACGCGGTTGGACTGCGGGAGGTACTCCATAGCCTGATGGATGCCATTGAGATGACGGCCCGGCACCGGCAGGTCCCGCCCGATCGTGGAGCCAACCGCCAGCACGATCGCGTCGTAACGCTCCTTGAGCTCAGCCCCGGTGATCTTGACCCCAGCCTCAGTCCCGCAATGGAAGTTGGTGCCCTCATCCAGCATCTGCCGGATGCGCCGGTCAAGCACAGACTTCTCCATCTTGAATTCGGGAATGCCATACCGCAGCAGTCCACCCGGAGCGTCAGCCCGCTCGAAGACTGCAACGGTGTGCCCGGCTCGAGTGAGCTGCTGAGCGGCTGCTAGCCCCGACGGACCTGATCCGACAACCGCGACCCTCTTGCCGGTATGCCACTCGGGTGGTTGCGGGTCGACGCGGCGCTCATCCCAGGCCTTGTCGATGATCGCGACCTCAACGTTCTTGATCGTCACAGGGTCTCGGTTGATGCCCACCACACAAGCGGTTTCACAAGGCGCCGGACATAACCGGCCGGTGAACTCTGGGAAGTTGTTGGTTGCATGCAGCCGCTCTAGCGCTTCATCCCAGTCACTGCGCCAGACCAGGTCGTTCCAGTCCGGAATCAGGTTGCCCAACGGACAACCGGTGTGGCAGAACGGAATGCCACAGTCCATGCAACGACCAGCTTGCTCGGAGATGATCGGCAACACGGCCCGCCCGGGTGTTCCGGGATAGACCTCTTTCCAATCGTGAATCCGCTCTGCCACCGGCCGCCGCGTCGCGACGCGTCGCGGAGTGGTCATGAAGCCCCGCGGATCAGCCATTGCGCTCGCCTTCCTCGGCGCCCTTCGACAAGCTCAGGACCCAAACCTGGGTACTCAACCGTGGGCTGCTTCCATCATTTTGCTGGTGGTTCCGGCCTCATCGAGCCCCTTGGACTCGGCTTCTTGCCGAGCAGCGAGGACCCGGGCAT
>DATDKX010000027.1:0-12470 GCA_036519615.1 Propionibacteriaceae bacterium | reverse complement strand
CACTGCGGCCAGCGCCCACGTCGCTCGCTCCAGCCGTTGTGAGGCTAACCTTTCCGCCTCCATCCGGTGCTCAAGTAGCCAGACCTCGAGGATCTCCGGATGGCTAAAGCCCCAGTTCCCGTCGCCGACCTTGTAGAGGGTTTCTCGGATGCGTTGGCGTTCCTCGGGCGACGGTCCACCGATCTGATCAACTGCTGACGACAATGCTGACTTCCTTTCAGTGTTGGGCCGTCGCAGAAACCTACAGGAAGCATTCGGAAATGGTTTGGCCCCGGCGAGAGTCTCAGCGTCTCGCACGGGGCCAGTTCGGAAGAAGTGAGCTTCCGCCGTATCAATTATTCCTCGGCGGCATTCACCGACCGTGCGCCTTCAAACCGGCGAGCACGATATGCGCCCGTGCGAACAACTGGGCGACCGCGGCGGCGATGTCGGGGAAACGCTTCGGATCGACCACCGTCGGCTGTAGCGGCCAGACGATGCGCACCATGGCGGGCATGCTGTCGGGCTCGACAAGCTCAACCTTCAAGTGATCGTGGTTGATCTGGCTGGACGCCAGAGGGGTGATGGGATGATTGGGCATTGGGTGAACTCCTGTCAGAGAGGGGTTTGCCAAGGCCTCGGGCTGGTGCTCGCAACACCGCTCGGGGCCGCTTACGTGATGATCTTGGTCTGATGGTTCATGATCGTTTGCGTGACACACTGATGACACAACTTGGCCGTACATAGCCAACGCTTGCCAACGCTCGTGTCGTGTTGTTATGCCTAGTCAGACGGCATAGTCAGCGACTGTCAACGCTGGTCAACGGCCCCGGATTCGCCCTCCGGAGGCGGGAGCGCGAGTTCGAATCTCGCCGGGGGCGCTATCCGAATTTGGCGCCTGACCTGCGGTTTTACCTTTCGCCCTGTAGGCGGCCAAGTCGACCACATCGGCGTTTGGCAACACTTTGGCAACAGGATTTTGAGCATTGGCAACAGCAGCGGCGGATCTCGAGGCCTCGGAGCGGGCGTTGTCGAGCGCGTCGGCGACCTCGTCGAGGCGATCGCTGAACAGGTGTCCGTAGACGTCCATCGTCATCGCAGCGCTCGAATGGCCGAGCATCTGCTGCACGTTGACGTCCGCTTGCTGGCAATTGCGAGGCTGGCGGCGGTGTGTCGCAGCTCGTGCGGGTGCAGTTCGGAGATGCCGATCGCCTTGGCCGCCATGTGGAAGCCGGCGCGGAAGATCGGCGCCCGTAGTGGCCCGCCTCCCCGTACGCCGGTGAACACGAGGTCGTCGGTCTCCTTGCCGGCGATGTGTTCTCGCAGCTCGGCGACGAGGAAGCGTGGGATCGGCACCTGCCTGCGCTCGTGGGACTTGGGCGTGCCCCAGACAAGCCCCTGGCCCTGCACGACGGTGACGGACTCGGCGATGGTCGCACGCCGGCGGGTGAGGTCGAGGCGGCTCACTCTGAGTGCGGCCATCTCGCCGAACTGGACGCCTGTGTAAGCGAGGAACAGGACGACGAGCCGGTAGGTCTGATTCTCGCGCTCATCGAGCCGGCGATGCTTGCTCACGTCCGTCGGGCGGGCGCACGCCTCGGCGAGGGCTTCGACCTGGGCGTGGGTCAAGAATCGCTGCTGCTCCTTGGTCGGGCGTGGGAGATTAACACCGGTCGCGACGTTGCCGGCCAGGCGTCCGTCCTTGACGGCCATGTTGAGGATCAGTGAGAGCACACGGTGGACCTTGCGGACGGTCGCGGGTGAGCCGTGGCCGGGCATCTGGCCCTGCATATGTCCGCCGTGCCCGCCCCGGTATCAGCCATAGCACCCACGCCGTAATCCAGGTAGCCCATGTCCATCACCGAATACGCCCCCGGGGACCCGGCTGGCCTGCCACAGCCACGCCAAGGGGCCAACGATAGAGAGGGTTGCCACGATCGGCAGTGCGATCCGCACCGCCGCGGAGTGCCGGGTGGGCGGCGACCGGAACGGCGAGTCATCACACCGGCGTGGCGGTACGCGCCGCGGGCTGCTCAACGACAACCGTCGTCGCAGCCCGTAGCCGACGACCGGCGTAGAGAGCCACGCCGAACAGCGCCAACGCGTTGAGCCCGTGCAGCGCACCCCCCAAAGCATGGCCCAGGCCGCCGAGCAGGACCTGCACAACCACGAGCGCGAACACAATGACGGCCCACTTGGTCGCCCCGCGCACCTTGGTGAAGAACGAGACGATCAGCAGCAGTAGCGCGAGGCCCGGAATCACGAAGGGCCCGTTTGTGAAGTGCATGCTGAAGCCGGCAACCTCTGGGAATGGCATCGCGCCGGCCACAAAGCCCTCGACGACGGACTTGTCGAACACCCCACCGCCATCGACCCACTTGAAAAGCCCGAAAATCGCCCAGATCATGACCATTGCCTGGACAGCCACCTCGGCGGCCACCAGATATGCCAGCACCTTGTACGCGATTCTCATGATCTTGCGCGCGATCCTCATGATTGCTGCCTCCTGAACACGCGCCGGGCGACGCTCGTCTCAACGGTGTCCTGATGCGGCGTCGGGGCGGAATGAGGTTGGCCAGAAAGACCATGGAGGCTGACCTCGGGGTCGAAGTGGCAGGTCAACCCCGTGTTCGCTGAGCAGCATTCGGCGGATCATGGACGTGTGACCATGGCACGGCTTCGGTTGTACGCGCTGACGACGGTGGGCGGGCTCTTCATCGTGTGGGAGCTGATCAACGAGGCGATGTCCGACCGGTCACGCTGGGATCTGGTGGCGATCCTCATCGTCATCCCTGTGTACGCCGTGGGCGCATGGCTAACGTGGCGGCTGCCCAAGCATCCCCAACCAGTTCGGTTACTCGTCTGCGGGACCGCAATCGTGGTCGGGATGGCCGGCTGGGTTGAGGCATTGCCGTGGTCCCCGGTGCTCAGCGCGCTAAGTATCGAGGCGGCAGCGGTGGCGTTGCTGGCTATGGCGCTTCTGATCGGGAGCTTCCCAGACGGCTTCGTCGAACGCAGGTGGCAGCGGCTGGCTCTGCGCTGCTCCTGGGTCATTCTCCTTGGTGCGCCGCTGGCTCTGCTTGCTTCACCTGTCCTGCCAGTGTCCTCAGACCTTGCGATCCCCAACCCGTACGCGGTGAGCTGGCTCGCCTGGCTGGCGCAGCCGGCCGCCTGGCTGGCACTCCACAGTGGATGGGTCCTACTGGTCGGTGTGCTGGTCTTGTGTGCCCGCTCTGTCGCGGCCGATGCCGCGGGCCGGGCTCAGCTGCGAGTCATTTTCGTTGTCGTTCTCGGGCTGCTGCTCTTTTTCGCAGGTACGGTGGCGTCGGCACTGGGTGCACCCGAAGACTCGGCTCTGGTCGTAACCCTGTACACCCTCGGGTCGCTGACGGTGATTCTGCTTCCGGGGGCGATCATCTACGGGATTCTGCGCCATAGACTCATCGACCTGGACCTCGTTGTCCGCAAGTCCGTCGCGTACGGCGGTGCATTCTTGCTCATCGCGGCGACCTATGCACTCAGCAATCGGGTGCCCGTAACCCTGGCCGTCACCGTCACTATCGCTGCCGCGCTCGCCTTCCAGCCCCTCCGCCGGCGACTCGAATCCGCCGTCAGCAGAAGACTTTTCGGGGACCGCGTACGGCAGTACCAGCTACTCAAGAATCTCGGCACGACGATGGAGCAAACGGCCGAGCTCGACGAGCTGCTGCCTCGACTCGCAAGCGCCGTCCGGGACGGAATCGGCGCGAGCTGGGTACAGGTTCGGCTGCGCGACGGGGATGGTAGCTGGCTGGACGATCCGGTAGGCGTCGCCGGCGAGGTGACCGGGGAGAGCGCTGCCGGTGTTGACCTGGTCCGTGCCGGCGAGCTGATCGGGCGAGTTGATCTTGGCCCCAGGCCGGGCGGCTATGCCGATGCTGATCTTGAGCTCCTGGCCACGGTGGCCGCGCAGGCCACGACAGCAGTCGCCAACGTTCGGCTCGCGACTCAGCTCAAGGAGGGACTCGACGAGCTGTCCACTTCTCGGGTCCGCCTCATTGCCGCACAGGACGCGGAGCGTCGCCGCATCGAGCGCGATCTACATGACGGGATCCAGCAGGAGGTCGTGGCACTCATCGCGGGGCTTCGGCTCGCCCGCAACCGACTCAGCCGTGACCAGCTCACAGCCGCCGAACTCACCGATCTGCAGGATCAGGCCCGCGAGATGCTTCGAGACCTCAGAGAACTTGCCCACGGCATCCACCCACCTGTCCTCACCGACAATGGGCTGGTCGCCGCGCTCGAGTCCCGAGTCTCTAGGTTCCCCATCTCGGTCCAAATCCTTGCCGACGACGGGTTACGCGCCGAGCGGTTCTCCGAGGATGTGGAGGGCACGGCCTACTTCGTGGCCTGCGAGTCTCTGACGAATGTGGCCAAGCACGCCGACACCGACGGCGCCCGGATCCGGCTATCGCATCCGGGCAGGCAGCTGTGCCTGGTGGTCGAGGACGACGGCCGGGGCTTCGAGCCGAACGGCGCCTCTTCCGGCGGCTTGGCCAACATCCGCGATCGGGTCGAGGCGCTGCACGGCCAGCTCACCATCGAGAGTCGGTTGGGTGCCGGAACCAGCGTCCGTGCCGAACTCCCGCTGCTCGCCAACGCCGTACCGGCAGTCCCCAATGTCTGAGATGCTCAGGGTCGTCGTCGCCGAGGACAACTACCTCGTCCGCGAAGGCGTACGCCGGCTGCTGGAAGACTCAGGACAGGTTGAGGTCGTTGCCTGCGTCGGTGATGCGCGCGAGCTGCTCGATGCGGTCCGGCGACTGAGTCCGACCGCTGTTCTGACCGATATCCGCATGCCGCCCGGTCATCATATGGAGGGCATTGAGGCCGCTCGCGCTATCCGTACCGAGCACCCCGAGATCGGCGTCGTGGTGCTGTCGCAGCATACAGACGAGAGCTACGCCCGGGCCCTCTTCAACGACGGCTCAGCCGGTTTGGCTTACTTGCTCAAGGATCGAGTTGGTGATCTTGAAGATCTGGTACGCGCGCTCAATGAGGTGGCGTCCGGGGGATCGGTCGTCGATCCGTTGATCATCGACACTCTTGTCGCGCGACAGCAGACCCGCGCGTCCAGCCCGCTTGCCTCCTTGACTCGGCGTGAGCTGGACGTCCTCCGGGAGATGGCCCAAGGCAAGACCAATGCCGGCATCGAGCAAGCCCTGTTCCTATCTGCGTCGACAGTCGAGAAGCACGTCAACGCGATCTTCACCAAGCTGGGCATATCTGCTGCGCCCGTCCACCGCCGTGTCGTCGCCGTACTCGCGTTCCTCGAGAACGCTCCGACCTACCCGATCCCCTAAACCCGACTCCCCAAAGCTGACAAGTCGGTGTTGAGCGACGTAGGGCGGCTGAAAACCCCATGACCTCGCCTGTCCAGGATCACTCGCAAACCGGCCGCGTCCCCTAGTCTCATCCCATGAGCTCGGAGAACATTGAAGTCTCCAATCGCTGGGCCTTGCCCCGGGGCCTGATCATCCTCCTTGGCGTAGCCGCCGCGTTGGGTGCCGCACTCGGGCTGAGGGAATTCAGCAAAATCCTCGGGCCGGTGTTCTTGGCGTTGGTGCTCTCAATCGCGGTGCACCCGGTGCGACGTTTCGCGGACCGCCACCGGTTGCCAGCGTGGCTGGGTGTCATCCTGAGCTTGCTCGCCGTCTACGCGATCGTCGCCGGACTTTTCGCAATTCTCGTCATAGCCGGCATTCAGTTCGCAACGCTGCTACAGGACTATGCCCCACAGTTTCAGGCCTTCTTGCGACAGGCTGTCAAAGTGTTGGAGTCGGTGGGGGTAAGCCAGCAGAAGCTGCAGGACCTGGCCAACGAGCTCAGCCCAAGCAAGTTGGTCGGTATTGCGGGCGATCTCATCGGCGGGCTCGCTGGCGTCTTAAGCGACATCTTTTTCTTGATTGTCCTGCTCTTCTTCACGGTGGCGGATGCAGGCGACTTTGCCAGCAAGCTGGAACGCATCTCGCCGCGCGGCCAGCGGCTCGCGCAGGCCTTCAATCAGTTCGCTCACGGCTCGCGCCAATACTTGGCCGTGGCGACCATCTTCGGCGCTATTGTCGCAGCTTGTGATGTCATAGCACTCTGGATTCTTGACATCCGGTATGCCTGGCTTTGGGGCTTGTTGGCGTTTATTACGAACTACATCCCGAACATCGGCTTCATTATCGGGTTGGTGCCGCCCACGATCATTGCTCTCCTTGATCAGGACGTCGTCACGGCGATTATCGTTGTCATTGTCTACTCGGTAGTGAATTTCGTCATCCAGACCATCATCCAACCTCGTGTGGTCGGCGTAACGGTCGGGCTATCGGCCACACTGAGTTTTCTGTCCTTGATTATCTGGGCCACAATCTTGGGCGCTACCGGAGCCTTTCTTGCCATTCCGCTCAGCCTGTTTGTCAAGTACTTATTCGTCGATGTCGATCCAGAGCATGACTGGGTGGGACCCCTCCTATCCAGCGGGAACGGTGGCGAGCGGGCGGGGAAACTGGCTCAACGCGATGAACCTGCCGCCGTCGAGCCGGTGGAGGGATCGCCTTAGAGGATTCCCAGGCTCTCCGCGCGCAGCACTGCTTCGCGCCGCGTCTGTACGCCGAGCTTGCGGTACGTCGAGCGCAGATGGGTCTTCAGCGTGTTTCGCGAGATAAACAAAGCTGAGCACAGCTCGCGCTGGTCAAGTGGGGTCGGCAGATACTGCAAAATCTCCAACTCGCGTACCGAGAGCGGATCAGGCAACTGACCGCCGTAAACCGGCTGTCGCCGCAGATATGCCAGCAACTCGATCACCTGCTCCCCATGCGAGGTAATGCGACGCCGCTCCGCCTCTAGCACCGGCGTAATAGCCGCGGCGATTTCAACGTACGGCCGGCGCCATCCGTGTGCCTCGGTGCTCTGCAAGGCGAGCCGGAGATAGTGCGATGCCCGCTCAGGCATTTCAGCACGCCATGCCAGGCTGGCCGCCCCGAGCAGCACCCGTACGCGTAATGCCTCCGATCGACCTGGCAACAGCGCCGACTCAAGTGGCAATTTGCTGATCAACAGCTCTGGATCCATGCCAAGCATGCCGGCCCGAGAATCCAGGGCTGCACGCTGCATGGCCCATGCCCACAAATAGGACTGGTTGCGCGACCCGTCGCTGAAACCTGTCAATGAATTCCCCAACGATGAATCCGCCGCTGATGAGTTCCCTATTGATGAATTCCCTATTGATGAATTCAGGGCCAGATCGAGCGCGTTGGAAAATTCACCGGCACCCAGATGGGCATCGATCCGAGCGATTGCCCATAAAGATCCAATTGTCGACCATTGCTGGATATGCGGATTGACAGAGATTAGATCATCTAACATCAAAGCGCAGCCGCGCGAGTCATTGTCCCGAATCAAACGGAGACGCGCATCAGTAATCGTTGCGAGCGATTGACTGATCGAGTGCGGAAGCGCTGATCGAGCACCACCGTCGGTGTCATGATCGATTTGCGCAGGTAGATGGTCACCAGTCTCCATCTCGATCCATTGCTGTGCAAAGCGCATCGTTTCAACGTGATCGAGTGCGCCTCGAGCGCTCTCGCGCTCAGTAATTGCCTTCACCCGATTGAGATAGTGCTGCGCCGATCGAAGATCACCAGCAACGACTGCTGCCCAGGCCCGGATCTCAAGATCACCTAGTTGCACATTGGTGTACGACTCTGTGCTTGAAGATCGAGACTCATTCAGTACCGCTGGCACAGCATTCGGTGGACCGGCGGCGAAGAGGCAAGCCGCTTGCAGCTGACGCCGTGCTGAGCGGACGCCTGTCCCTGCAGCCCTCGAGGCCAGTATCGAGTCGCGGGTGGGATCGAGCTCCAAGATTCGTAGCGCCTTGCCGATCTCACCTTGCTCAGCCAGGAGCCCGGCTTCCACAAACGTAAGCGCGGCGGCTTCCAGCCTCGTCCCGGCAGTGGGTGGATCGTTCAACATCGCCGCCGCTGTTTGCATCGCGTCCGTCCGATCCCCGGAACCCAGCTTGAGCAAGATCGATGCCAAGCGCACGCTCAGGCTCGCCTCGAGTTGGTAATCGGGCAACTGCGCGAAGGTGCTTCGGACCCAGCTCCAGTCGCCAGTTGCCAATGCCACACAGGAACCAGCTAACACAGAGTCGGCGACCACATCCCACGACTGGCCCTGCACAGCCAGAGACGCCGCCCGGACATGCTCGCCATGCCTGGAGAACCAGGCGGCCGCGAGTGCAGAGAGCCGCCGGACCTCGTCAGGTGCCGAGCGCATCAGCTCAGCAAGCAGCAAGGCCCGAAACATCGGGTGGTAACGATAGGGCCAACGCCCGTCCGCAAGACGATGGAGAAAACCCGGCTGGATGTGCGCTCGCTCAAGCAGCAATGCGCTGTCGGAACGGCCGGTGAGCTCGTCAGCCAGCTCGGCGTCGAGAAACTCGCTGACAGAGGTCTGAAGCAGAAACTCGCGGAGATCATCAGCGGTATAGGCAAGAGCCTGGCCCATCAAATAGCTACCCACCGCACTATCGCCTTGCAGCAGTGTCGCGAAGGCCTCCTTGGAACGGGCTCCGCTGGACAACGGCGTCGTCGAAAGCCTCAGGCCGGCTGGCCAGCCTTCGGTATGAACCCACAGCGCGTACGCCTGTTCCGCACTGACCGCGATGTGGTTCGCCGCCAGGAAGAGCTCGGTTTCGGTTTCGTCGAAGGCCAGCTCGGCGGCTCGGATCTCCAGCACCTTGCCAGCCATTCGGGCATCGTGCAGCGCCAGAATGGGATCACTCCGAGTAGCGATGACCAGTCGACGATTGCCGTTGGCGCGCCGCAATGCGTCCCGGAGCAAGACCGTGCCGCGATCACGTTCCAGCAGGTGCAGGTCATCGATGATCAAGGTCACAGCAGAAAGACTGAGCGCCTCACCGACCTGCTGCCACAGCTGCCATTGATCAGTGATCTCTGCAGGATCAAGCCGTACCACCGGCTCGATCTCTGCAGGCCCCATCTCTGGAAACCATTGCCGCAGCAGCGTCGTCTTGCCATAACCGGCGGGAGCAGAAATGAGCGTGATGGGCTCGGAAGCGTTTCCAGCGAGCTGGAGAAGCCTCTGACGAGTGATCACACCGTCTTGAGAGATAGCCGTCCTTCCGTAGAAGGCCAATCGTGCGAACTGCCAGGGGCTGCTTCGATGGTCGGGCCCCGAACTTCGCCCTCGCAGTTCCTGGCTCGCCCCACAATCGGTCGGCTCGTAATTCCCCCGAAACGTGCCGTCTTACATGCTAAGGGCGCGGCTATTTCACGTCCAGCCTGCGGTCTGCCGCATTTCCAACAGCTCAACGCCCAGATCCTGCATCGCCTGCAGGGCGCCGTGAAGCTCGGCCTGGTCTCGAAAGGCCCCTATAAGAACTGGACCGGTGGAGGTCTGCTCGACACGGAGGCCGAGAGGTTTGAGCGCCGCAATGAGCGCATCGGTCAACTCCCCGCGTACGCGGATCTCATAGGTAAGGCGCTCCGCGCCCGGACTCATGACTGCACACTGCTCTCATGGGCCGAATCGGACATCACTCCTCCGGGGTGATCTTTGTGGTAGCCCACCCCGGACGCCTGATCAGTTGCCCGGCTAGCTAGCGTCGGCTTCGTGGGTACGCTCTCGGATCTGGTCGAACTGCCAGGGGCAGCTTTTCGAATGGGCTCGCGGCAGTTCTATCCCGATGAGGGTCCGGTCCATACCGAGCATGTGAAGGCTTTTGCGATCGAGCAGCATCCGGTCACTAACGCCCAGTTCTCGGACTTCGTTGCCGACACCGGCTACTTGACTGTCGCCGAGCGACCGCTCGAGCCGGCATTATTTCCTGATCTTGCGCCTGAAGAGCTCGAGCCGGGCGCTCTGATCTTTGTCCCCACCGCTGGACCAGTCGATTTGAGCGATTGGCGACAGTGGTGGAATTGGTCAACCGGGGCGGACTGGCGACATCCCTTTGGCCCGGAATCCACCATCGACGGCAAGGCTGATCATCCCGTGGTCCAGGTCGCCTATCCAGACGCAAAGGCGTATGCGAGGTGGGCGGGTCGACGCCTGCCGAGTGAGGCCGAGTGGGAGTACGCCGCCCGCGCAGGTAGTACCACGTCGTATGCCTGGGGCGAGGAGTCCAAGCCGGACGGTGAGCTGAGAGCGAACACCTGGCAAGGACATTTCCCCTACCAGAACACCGGCGCTAATGGCTGGATCGGCACCTCTCCGGTGGGGGCGTTTCCGGCCAATGGTTTCGGTCTCAGCGACATGATCGGCAATGTCTGGGAATGGACCACTACGACATATCAGGCACGACATGTCGTGGTCTCGCCCTGCTGCGGCCCGTCGGCGCTGGCCGCCGCACCAGCCGACCAGAACACTCGGAAGGCTTTGAAGGGCGGCTCACATCTGTGCGCGCCTGAGTATTGCTTGCGATATCGCCCGGCAGCCCGGTCGCCTCAGTCCCTGGACACCTCAACTACGCACATCGGCTTTCGCTGTGTCGTCAGTTTCTGAGCTTGCGAGCTCAGCTCCGGCCGCCTGGGAAGAATCGCTGGTCTCGACGACGGCATGGCTCTCAGGCTCGACCGTCTCTAAGGGAGCTGGACTCGGAGGGCGACCCAAGAACTCGATGATCGCCAGTGCAACGAGGACTCCGAGTGCGATGCCGATGATCACCTTCCCGGTCGGCTGATCCCAGAAGACCAGCACCAGGGCCGCTATCGCAATCACAGCGATCCGCAGCACACGCTTGTAGCTGTAGACCCAGGCACCTACCGGTCCAGTGCGGAAGCCGGCTTTTTCAGCACCGCCTCGCAGCCAGGCAATCCCTCTGCTCAGGCCAGCCCGAGCACGCACTGCGGTGACCGAGCGGCCGGTGAAGAATCCGGCCAGGGCGATAACCAGGCCAAAGATCAGCACCGTACGCAACCCAAGCCGCAGGAACCGTACCAGGGTGTCATAAAAAGCGGCCGCGGCCTCATAGGTCAGTACCCCAGCCGGACGGGTATCGAGGTAGAGCGCTCGGAGCACCAAGATCCCAATTCCTAGCGCGAGCATGCCGCCGGCCAGTCCCAAGCCGGCCCCAATCAGTGCGCGGCGATGATCCTTGGCCACGTATATACCGAGCGCCAGCAGTACCACTACGACCACGGGCGACCAGTTTCCGATCGCCGTGAGCAGGCTGAAAGCACTTTGAGCTTTAGTAATCGCATCCGATTGCAAGACCGTAAACGATGGATTGATGTCAGGGATACGACTCGCGAGCTCGAATCCCCTATCAATCAGCCGCTGTTTGACTACCTGAATGAAGGGCCCGAGGTTGATGCTGACGGTGCCGTTTTCGATCGTGATGCCTTCGCCGGTTTGGCCAGTCAGGGCGGCCACAAGTGCGCTGTGCGCCGACCTGTTGGCGGTCACCCAGGCGTCTGCGAACGCGTCGCTAGCGACGACCTTCCCGACCTCGTCGCGTACGAAAGTCTGGACTCCATCGGACAACGGCTCGGAGAGTGCGTGGAGCCCCGTCGCAACCCGCGGCGGCAACCCGCGGTTGGCCAGCGAATCCACAGCTTCATTAGTAATTCCCGCTACGTCCAGATGGGCGAAGATCTCGACGGTGATCTTGTCCGCAACTGCCGCCTGGATCGCTGGATCCCGTGCCAGCGGCGTTACGGTTGTGACATAACGATCAGTATTGGTGATCAAGTTCTTTGACCAAACGGCCACCCCCGCTAGCGGCGCCATGATGCAGGCGATCACGATGAGCAAAGTCGCGACTACCGAGCGCCAGCGCTGCCGATGTGGCCGCCTAGGTGGTGGCGGTACGACGATTTGGTCGCTGACAACGGGAGCGGCCGCCGCCTGGGAGCGCAGGTCGGCTACCTCGGCGCGGAGCTGCTCGAGCTCGGCCCGCTCGTCAGCGCTCAGGGCTGCCTCGGCGGGCCCCGGGGTACCGTCCGCGCTTGCCGTCACCAAGGCACCATCTCCAAATCGGAGGGAGCAGTCATCACCCCTGGGGGGTGACCTTGGACGTGGTCGGGTGCAGGAGCCTCGTTTATCGTGACGGAATGCCTGGGGGTCGGCCTCGGTGGCCGTGCGTCGTCTTCGATCTGGACGGGACTCTCGTCGACACGATCGGTCTCATTGTCGACTCCTACCAGTACGCCTTCGAGACGGTGCTCGGCTCGCTGGAGGATGAGGCGCGGATCCGGGCCTGGATCGGCCAGCCGCTCATCCGAGCTTTCCGCGAGGCGTCGCCTCAGGATGCTGAGCGGCTCTACGAGACGTACCTGGAGTGGAACCACGCCAATACCGAGCGGCTCATCCGTCGGTATGCCGGTATCGATCGGCTGCTGCGCGACCTCAGCGGCGCGGGCGTCGCTGTGGCGGCCGCCACCTCGAAGCGGCGAGCATCGGCCGAGATGGCGGCAGACCTGACGGGGCTGTCCTCC
>DATDKX010000026.1:0-2300 GCA_036519615.1 Propionibacteriaceae bacterium | reverse complement strand
ATGCGCTCAGTATCGGCATCCCAGTGATCGGGTACAACGCCGATACGACCGGCAATTCCCGGCTCTCCTACGTTGGCCAGAGCCTCTACCAATCTGGGTACAACATCGCCCAGAAGTGGCTGCCGATGGTGAAACCAGGCGGAAAAGTGATGCTGTCCATCGCCACTCCCGGTTCGCTGAACCTGCAGCCGCGACTCGACGGCTACATCCAGGCGATCAAGGACGCTGGCAACCCGGTCACCTATGACACGCTCGAAACCGGTGTCGATCAGGCCACGGAAGAGTCCCGCGTCGAAAGCTACTATCTCGCCAACAAGGACGTGGTGGGGATGTTCGGCACCGGCGCAACCGATTCCCTTGCTGTTGGCAAGATCTCCCAGAAGTATGGTCTGGCGGCGCAAGGGGTCATCACGGCCGGTTACGACCTGCTACCAGAGACCCTCGCGCTCATCGGCAGCGGCGACATGACCTTCACCACCGACCAGCAACCGTACTTGCAAGGCTTTATTCCCACGCTGCAGCTCTACCTCTACAAGCTTTCGGGCGGCGCGGTCTCCCCCGCGAACACCGATACCAGCTTGGCATACGTCACGAAGGACAACGTCGAAATCTACCTCAGCCCGTCCCGGTTCGAGGGCAGTACCGACGCCGAGCCGCAGTAGCGACCGAATCGTCGATCGATGGATAGGGGGAGAGCCCCCTATCCATCGCTGCGCTCGCGCGAATGACGAGCAAACACGGACGCCGGCAATCCAGCTGGCGTCCGTGTTCATCCGGCGAAGCGGCCGTCACGGACCCATCGAATCGAGCCGTTACGGCGGACCTGCGGCCAACGACCACGGGTGTAGTGCCGGCGCTGCGGTGAGATCTGATTTCACCGTTCGTTGATGGTCGAAGCCGATTGCGTGATGTGCCAGTCCTCGGTGCCATCTAGGATGGACAACGACTCCCGATAGTTCAGAAGAAGCAGGGAAGATGGTACAGAGGAGCGCACTCGAGATTGAGGTGGAGAAGCCGGCGCGGAGCCGGCAATGGCTAGAGGCTGCCCTCGCTTTCATTGCCCGTTACCGGGAAGCCAGCATCGCCGCCGTCGCGTTGTTGCTCGTCGCCTACATCCAGCTCAACAACAGCGTCTTCCTGAGCAGCCCCCTGATGAGTGTGGTGCTGCGGGACACGGCCCGGATTGGGTTGATCTCCGTGGGCATCGTGTTGGTGATGATTACCGGAGAGATCGATCTGTCCGTCGGCGCGACCTTCGCCATGGCCCCGTACCTGATGATTCGGATGAGCACCGGCTGGGGGTGGTCGCTCTGGGTGACGGCGCCCATCGCTATCCTCCTGGGTGTCGCCGTCGGGTTCGTCAACGGATTCATTACCGTCAAGCTGCGCATCCCAGCGTTGATCACCACACTCGGTACGTTCTTTTTGTTAACCGGCCTCACCGTCTCGTTCGCGCACAGCCAGCCCATCCAGATGCCGGTGCAGCAGCCCTTCAACCTGGCCTTCGGCCAGAATCGATTTGGTCCGCTCGACTCGCTCTTCTCGTGGAACGGTCTCACCGGCTTCACACCTATCCTCTGGACATTGGCAATCGTGCTGATCCTGACGCTCGTCCTTTCCCGCACCGTCTTTGGCCTTCACGTGATCTCCACTGGCAGCAACCTGCTGGCCGCGCGCGAGATCGGCGTGCGAACCGATCGCATGAAGATCGCCGCCTTCATGATCTTGGGTGGATTGGCCTCGTTGACCGGTTTGATTACTGCCACCGTCTCGGGCTCCGCGGCTCCGGATGCCGGCGGCAGCAATCTGACCTTGCTCGCCATCGCCGCCGCTGTGATCGGCGGCACCGCGCTTACGGGTGGGTCCGGCACTGTGATCGGCGCTTTGATCGGTGCCTTCGTCATCGCCTGCCTCAACAACGGTTTGGTGCTTCTGGGCGCCCAGGCCACGGAGTCCAACGTTTACCTCGGTGCGGCGATCCTCGCGGCCATGATCCTCAATGTGCAAGTGGATGCTGTGCGGGTGCGGAGGAAGCGCTGATGGTCGATGCTGCTGCTCCGGTCATCCTCGAGGCCGAGCATCTGAGTAAGCGCTTCGGCGCCGTCACTGCCCTGCGCGACGTCAGTCTGCGCCTGCATCGCGGCGAGGTGTTGGGGCTGGTGGGGGACAACGGCGCGGGCAAGTCCACGCTGATTAAGATTCTCTGCGGCTTCCACAAGCCCGATAGCGGTACCTACTCCTTCGATGGCAAGCCGATTAACCTGAGCTCGCCGATCGAGGCCCGCGCCATGGGCATCCAG
>DATDKX010000025.1:0-27144 GCA_036519615.1 Propionibacteriaceae bacterium | reverse complement strand
GCGAAGTCGCGCCGTGCTGCCCACAACGCTCGATCAATGTCGCATGTCCGACACGATTCCGCGACATTGCTGCCGGATGAGCCAGAGTCGGCACCGAACCAAAAGCGGATCAAGATCGCCAAGGCGGCCGAGATCCTCGGTGTGGATGTGCGGACCGTCTACCGGTGGAGGAAGAGGCCCGACGCAAAGCCGAATTCTGGGCACGACTCCACTTAGGAATCTGTAGTGGGCAGCGAGGCGGCCAGCATCATCCGCGTCCACCAGTTGCGAGCCTCAAGGACACAACAGGCCGACGACGGCCTCATTGGCAGAAACGAGCTTCGACAGCTCGCTGATGAAAACCGGGCGCTTGGGAGGTCTACCTGACCTGGGGTCGTTGCTCACGAATCTGCGGGAGAACGCGCACCGTTAAGGTGTGATCCGAGGCCACGGACGCGATCGCTCTTCTCGCGCACCTCGAAGTACTCAATGCCGTCCCACTACGGACCACAAGTGGACTTTGGTTGGCCGCGGTACGACCACTACAGCAGTGAGCTGGTTTGCTCTACGCCATCGCGCTCGGTACAGAAGATCGTCAGCAGAAGATCGTCGGCCGGGTACGGGCGATCACCGGCTTTGATCCGGGCCAGCTCCATCGCGGCGCTGGTGAACGTGCGAGTGATCGCCGCCACGATGTCGGGAACCGACGGGCACTGATCGAGAGAGATTGCGGGGGCCAGGTGATCGTCACACTGGCTGGTGCGCTCAATTCGATAACGATCGAACTTGAGCCGATCTTGCACGAGGCAAGGGTGATTGGATGACTCACAGTCCGCCCCGGGCACCGGGGCAAGGGCATCTCACGCGCCCTGCTCGACGGCGCGGTGGCGTACGCCCGCTCCGAGGGTGCCCCCGCGGTCGAGGGCTACCCCGTGGATAACAGGGGCCAGAGGGTCGACCTCACCATGGCCTATGTAGGCACGCGCAAGCTCTTTGAGGAAGCCGGCTTCACCAGGCCGCTGACACCAGTGCAGTCTCTGGTGGGTTCCCGCGCGTCGTGATGCGGCTGGAGCTCGGCTGACAAGTTTCATCCAAAGTCTCGTCGGAGCCAGTTCGGTACCGCAAGGTCACGGGCGAGACGTGGGCGCAGTGGCAGGCTGATCGGGCTAGGCCCGCCCGCACCTGGTGCCTGCTCATCGGCGCCCATCGCCCTCGCGGTCTTTGCAGGTGTGTCGACCCAGGCATGCGCACCAACCGAACGCGATCAGAGAGCTTTCCTCCTTTCGGGGCTCGCAACGACCCACCATGGGCCGCGATGTGGCTCGCTGCCGATGATCGTCTCGACTCCTTTCGCACTTGTCGAGACCGCGAGTTGCCCGAGCGGTGCTGCCCCTGACCGCTCGGGCGCTCACATCAAGATCATCTTGAAGGATCATCCTTTGATTCGCAGATTGTCTACGAATGCCGATCACTCGTCGTCGTCGATCAGACCATCGATCTTCCGGTGATCGATACCCTCCGTCGGAAAATTTCATGATCGCCGGGAAAGGGGAGAGTAAGACAGCCCCGCGTGTTCCGAGGGGAACGTTCCGCTATCCGCGTCAGAAACGGCTTGGAATGGCGATCTCCCCTGACAAGGCGCATGATCGCGCACTGAAAGCGAATGCAGCGCTTAGACGTTTGTTTCTCGATCAAGCAGGTGGTGATCGAGAGCTGGCCGAGCGTCTGCGTAGCGAGTGGTACTCCGAGCTGGGCAAGCGCTCAGGGTCCAGGCGTCGCGCCAAAGCAGCAGCACGACGCGCCGCGGAGCTAGCAGCGCTCCAGGCCGCTTATGGCGGGCATTTGCCCTTTGTGAGCGACGCTGAGCTGCTCCGCATGGCTCGCGAGCAAGCGTGACGACGCTAGGAGCCAGCGAACTCCTGGCCGCGGACCTCGCACGTCCGAACGTCGCCACGCGTTACCGCTACCATCTCGTCATGAGGAAAGCGTCGTCACTGCTCGTCACCTCGGCGGCGGTCGCGGCCACGGCGGCGGTCGGCCGCGCCGGGACCGATGTGAGATCCGCGTGGTACCGGCGGTTGGACAAGCCGTCCTGGCAGCCTCCGGGCCCGACGTTCGGCATCGCCTGGACCATCCTCTACGTGTTGCTCGCCTCGGCGGGTGCCCGGGCGCTGGACCGTGCCGAGCAGAGCCCAGACCCGGCGGAACGGCGCCGGTACCTGCGCTCGTACACCGTCAACCTCGTGCTCAACGCCGGCTGGAGCTGGACTTTCTTCCGAGCGAAGCGGCCGCCCCTTGCGGTGGCCGAGGTGGTGCTGCTCCTGGCCTCCACGCTGGAGTTGACCCGGCGCACGTGGCGGCTGGATCGGGCGGCCGGGACGGCATTGCTGCCGTATGCGGGATGGACGAGCTTTGCCACCGCCCTCAGCGCCGAGATCGCCCGGCGGAACCGCCCGCGTGCTTCGAGTCAACGAAGTGCCTGAACAGCCGGAGAAGATCGTCACCCTTCGTGTGCGCCCGAGCTCTGAGCTCTTGAGAGCCGCGCGGGGGTTCACATCACCACGGACGACGAGCTAGAGCGACTCGCTCGGGAGGAAGTGCGAAATGCTCCAGCTGGAGCAAAGCGCCGGACCCAGTGGGTTGGTACACGTGTACCGAGTTCGTTCGGGAGGCGCTCACCTCGCATCGGCGGTAAAGGTTTTGGCACTGCCATTTCCCAAGCCTCTCGCAGTAGTTCGGACCCCAGCTGCGCGTCAGCGTGTCGAGGTGGATCCGTTGCGGCGTAGCTCTCTTGGGGACGGGTCGAACCCATTCGCGGGCTGATCTGCGATGGTCTCATCATCTTGTACCTCTGCGAGCAGGGCGGGAATCGCTTCGTGGATTAAGCGTGCGACGAAGGCTGGGCCACTTAGCGATCTTGTCGGACGAGTCGCCGGTGCGCACGAAGGCCATGGCGAGTTGTCCGGAGCTTTGAGAGACATCTAGTTACCAGATCATCCGTGCTGGTAGACCAGCGCAGCACGAGGGGAGCGGTGCCCCAGCCGAGCCATGAGCTCAGCGAGCGTCGCCCCGGTCGCGGCCGCCAGCGTGGCGCCAGTGTGGCGAAGATCGTGCCAGCGAAGATCGGGACGGCCCGCAGCCTCGTGGGCTCTGTAGAAGTGTCTATAGCTCGTCGCCGGGGCCAGGTGTCGATCAGAGCCGCGCGAGCTCGGGAATAGCAGCGTGCGAGCTCCGACCGCCACATGATCGGCCAGATGCCGCTTGAACTCGGGCAGCAGATGGGGAGGGATTGCAACGTCACGCACTCCGGCCGATGACTTCGGTGGGCCGATGATCGGCTTCTCCCCGGCCACCCGGGCGACCGCGCGACGTATCCGAATCACCTGCTGGTCAAGATCGATGTCACCCCGTCGCAGCTCGGCGATCTCCCCGTACCGCAGTCCGCACCATGCGGCGATCAGCACAGCCAACCGCAACCGGTCGGGCCTGTGCTCGACGAGGATCGTTAGCTCCTCCAGGGTGGCCGGGCGGCTCTTGTGGACCTTGTCGAGCTGGCCGCGCCCCGACCACGCACTGGTTGGAAGTGATCAGCTGCTCGGCCACCGCGGTGTTCATGATCGTCTTCAGCAGCGAGTACGCATGCGCCCGGTACGTCGGCTTACCAGGGCCGAGGGCGGCATGCCAGGCGCGCACCATGATCGGGGTGATCGTGTGCAAACGGTGCTCACCAAGATCGGGAAGGATGTGCCGGGTCTAGCAGTGCCTGATAGTGCGCGCGCGTTCGGGGGCGCAGCGTGCGCGAGTCCAGCCAGCTCGCCGAGTACTCGCTCAGTATGGGCGGCTGGGCAGACGCGCGGCAGCGGCTCGGCTCTTGGGTGGCGTCCACTCCTCGCTGGTGATGATCTTGCGCTCATCACGCATCCAACCCTCGGCGTCGAGCTTTGTCTCGAACGTGTCCGGCGCGGCGTGTCGAGCAAGATCGGGTCCGATGTAGCTCGCCTGATAGCGTTTCGAGGGCAGCCTGCGGATGTAGCCGAAAGAACGCTGTTTGCCATGATCAGTTTCCCTCGCCATGCGACCTGCGTGCGATATAAGAGCAGCCTTGTGCATATCTGTGCGCGCTCTAGCAAACGGTCACTGTTTGGCGTATGCGCTAGTCAGAGCGCGTTTCAGCTAGTAACAGCAGTTTCGCGAGGGAGCGCGTAATCAGATGGAAAACCAGTTCCGCTTTGGGGTGTTTCTGAGGCCGGACCCCAGGACGTGTGCGGCTGTAACTCAAATCACCGGCCAGTTGCGAGCCCAGTATGGATTGATCTCGGCAGACGCGTTTCCCCCGCACGTCACTCTTGCCGGCAGCTTGCCGGTCGTTGTGCCGCTGGCCGAGTTGATACAGCTCATCGGTTTCGTGCTGCGCCGCAGACCTGCATTTGCCGTGCAGAATCTTGGCATACGGCGGCTTGGAGATGCCGCGCTCGCCTACGACGTCTCAGCGCTAGACGGCGCCCCGAACCGGCGGCTTAATGATCTTGCTGGAGCGGTCGATTCGGTGGTGCGGCCGTTGCTCGGTCCTAGCGGCAGTCTGCCTCCCGATCTGTACGAGCCCGATCGCTGGATGCCTCACATCTCCTTGGTCTCCCACGAGTTGCGTATCCGGGCCGACCTGCGCGATGAGGTTGAGGATTACGTGAACGGCCTGGGTATCTTCCCGCCCGCCTCATTCACCGCCGACACAGTCACGCTCTATCGCTTTGCGCACAACACCTGGACCGGCAGCTGGTGGCGCGACATGCGCTGGGAACATGTGCGCAGCTGGCGCCTTGCCTCGTAATGGCGCCTTGCCTCGTAATGGTCAGCGATCGCTCATAGGGACAAAGTCCCTGGTCCGCATGCCGGTATAGATCTGCTTCGGCCGCGCGATCTTCTGCTCCTTGTCCTGCACGAGCTCCGACCACTGGGCAAGCCAACCCGGCGTGCGTCCGATGGCAAACAACACGGTGAACATCTCCGCCGGAAACTGCAGCGCCTCATAGATCAGCCCGGAATAGAAGTCGACGTTGGGATAAAGCTTGCGCTTGACGAAGTACTCGTCCTCTAACGCGATCTTTTCCAGCTCCTGGGCGATCTTGAGCAGCGGATTGACTCCGGTCACCTCAAAGACGTCGTCACAAGCCTTCTTGATGATCTTGGCCCGTGGGTCGTAGTTCTTGTAGACCCGGTGGCCGAAGCCCATCAGCTTCTCCTTGCCCTCCTTTACTCCGGCAATGAAGTCCGGAATGTTGTCGGTCGTACCGATCCGCTTCAACATCGCGAGCACAGCCTCATTGGCGCCGCCGTGCAATGGACCGTAGAGCGCAGCAACACCGGCAGCCACGGCAGAGTACGGATCGACCTGGGACGAGCCGACGGACCGCACCGCGTTGGTGGAGCAATTCTGTTCATGATCAGCATGCAGGATGAACAGCACCTCCAGTGCTTGCACCAAGCGCTCGTCGGCCACGTACGTCGGCTCACTCATTTTGAACAGCATGGCCAAGAAGTTGGCTGTATAAGACAGCCTGTTGTCGGGGTAGACGTACGGCTTCCCAAGCTGATGCCGGAAGGCGAACGCTCCCAGCGTTGGCATCTTGGCGATCAACCGGGTGATCTGCAGCATGCGATTCTCGGGGTTCCCGATCTTGCTTGCCTCGGGATAGAACGTTGACAGCGCGCTGACAGTGGCCATCAGCATCCCCATGGGATGCGCGTTGTAGCGAAAGCCTTCGATGAATTGCTTGAGGTTCTCGTGGACGAATGTGTGGTAGGTGATGCTATGCACCCAATCGTCAAGCTGAGCCTGAGTCGGCAGTTCACCATGCAAGAGAAGGTAGGCGACCTCTAGGAACGTCGAGTGCTCGGCCAGTTGCTCGATGGGATATCCGCGATACTCGAGGATGCCCTCGTCGCCGTCGATATAGGTAATCGCGCTGCGGCAGGAAGCAGTGTTCACAAACCCTGGGTCATAGCTCGCCAGCCCCGGTCCCCCGTTGACCGTGATCTGCCGGAGGTCGGTGGCGCGGATCGTCCCGTCTGTAATCGCGATTTCGTACTCTTTGCCGGTTCGGCTGTCGCGAATGCTCAGGGAATCCGCCTTGGGGGGCTCAACCGTAGGCGTATCCGTCATGCGCACAACCTACGCGTGGTCTGTGGGACTGAATAGTCGGTAGCCATATGATTTGGCCCACTGGTGACAGTGGGGTCGGAGTAGCAACCGGCGAGCAGAGCACTAGATTCGCCGGATGGACGCGAAGCCAATGCTCCACCGGTATCTCCACAGACAACGCCAGGCGCTGTTAGCGAAGTTGGACGGCGTCGGCGAGCGTGACGTGCGATGGCCGATGACGCCGACCGGCACAAATCTGCTCGGGCTCGCCAAGCATGTGGCCAGCATTGAACTGGGTTATTTCGGCGAGGTGTTCAACCGGCCGTCAAACGTACCGCTGCCATGGTTTGACGAAGGTGCTGAGATCAACGCGGACATGTGGGCGACGGCCGAAGAGTCGCGGGAAGACATCATCGCGCTCTACCAGCAGGCCGCAGCACATGCAGACGCCACTATCCAGGCGCTCTTGCTCGAATCGCCGGGCCGAGTTCCGTGGTGGCCTCCTGATCGCGAGCAGGTCACCCTGCAACAGATCATGGTGTATGTCACGGCAGAAATTGCTCGGCACGCGGGGCATGCCGACATCATCCGCGAGCTCATCGACGGCGCGGCAAGTGACAATAATGGGAACCTTCCCGATCAGACCGCACAGGAGTGGGCCAGCTACCGCTCGCGGCTGGAGGAGGCTGCCACAGAAGCCGCGCAGCGTGTCGAAGCTGAGCAACCCTAGCCGGCGGGCGGCTCACTGACGTTCGCGCATCTCCATGAAATGCGGGCTGTACATGAGCCCAAGAATGTTGCCGAACGGATCCACAACTGAGGCTGTGACAAAACCGGCTTCCCGTTTGGTGACCGGCTGGTATTCAGTGGCACCGAGCTCCACCAGTCGATCAACGGCAGATGACACGTCATCGACTTGCCAGTGCATGATTGCTCCGCCAGGGTTACCCGATGTGCCGGGTGGGGCGTACCGGCGGTCGATCAGGCCTAGCTCGTCCTCGTCAGGCCCGACTCGGAACTCCACATAGGCCAGCGGTCCTTGCTCCGGTCGCTCGAAGTAAGGCTCGATCCCGAGGACCTGTGCGTACCAGTCTCGGGCTGCCTCGACGTCATCGGCCCAGTAGTTGACCGTAGTGAATCCTCGCAGCATCTGTTGTCCTCTTCTTTTGAGTGCTGGTTCGTGTTCTCGGCCAAAGAAATACTGCCTCTCAGCGCTGACACTTTTGACCGGCGGTAGTTCGCGCAGGTAACCTGGTCGGCTGTTGCGTCCACGCGTGCAATTTCCGCGCGCCTGGATTCAGTGTTGGATGCGACAAAGTTCGTTCACACAAATTTCAGAGCTCGCTCGCGTCACAAACGGAAGCCGGATATGTCCACCTACAGCCCAAAGCCTGCCGACATCACGAGGTCTTGGCACCTCATCGATGCCGATGATGTTGTACTGGGCAGGCTCGCGGTGACCGCCGCGACGCTGTTGCGCGGCAAGCACAAGCCGACATATGCGCCCCATGTCGACGGCGGCGACTTTGTTGTTGTGGTGAACGCCTCCAAGATCGCTCTCAGCGGAAACAAGCGCACCGACAAGCTCGCTCGTCGGCATTCGGGCCGGCCGGGAGGTCTCAAGTCAGTGCCGTACGGCGAGCTGTTGGATCGGGATCCGCGCAAGGCCGTCGAGCTCGCCGTATGGGGGATGCTGCCCAAAAACAAGCTCAGCCGCCGGCAGATCAGAAAGCTCAAGGTATACGCCGGTCCGGAGCACCCCCACAGCGCTCAGCAGCCGAAGCCGTATCAGATTACGCAGATCGCCCAGTAGCGTCGCAGCCTCCAGACCATAGATAAAAGGAAGCAAGGAAATATTGCAGTGACTAACACCGCTACCGAGCCGGTCGACGAGGACGAGGCCACCACCCCGTTCCTCGAGGATGACCGCGAGATCGCCTACCGTTCGGAGGCGACGCCGCAGGTTTCACACGGACCAGCGGGACGCCCGGCCATTGTGGCCCCAGGCGCTGCAACCGGTCGCCGCAAGGAAGCGGTGGCCCGCGTCCGCGTCGTCCCTGGCAGCGGGCAGTGGACGATCAACGGACGTACCCTCGAGGACTACTTCCCCAACAAGGTGCACCAGCAGCTGGTTTCTGAGCCCTTCGTTGCGGCCTCGGTGAGCGGCTCGTACGACGTCATGGCCAGGATCCATGGGGGTGGCGTCACGGGTCAGGCTGGCGCCCTGCGGCTTGGAATCGCGCGCGCCCTCAACGCCGTCGATGCCGAGGCAAGCCGTGCGGCACTTAAGAAGGCCGGCCTGCTGACCCGGGACGCACGGATCAAGGAACGTAAGAAGGCGGGTCTGAAGAAGGCCCGAAAGGCCCCCCAGTACAGCAAGAGGTAGTCGCGCGGGTAACAAGACCAGTGGGGCGACTCTTCGGAACCGACGGCGTTCGCGGTAAAGCCAATGAGGCACTCACCGCGGAGTTCGCGCTGAGTCTCTCGATAGCAGCCGCCCATGTACTCGCTGAGAGTGGACAATTCAGCGGAAACCCGCCATTAGCGCTCGTTGGCCGCGATCCCCGGGCGTCGGGGGAATTCTTGGAAGCGGCCGTTGTGGCTGGTCTGGCAAGTGCTGGGGTGAACGTGGTACGACTTGGCATTCTGCCGACTCCCGGGGTGGCGTTTCTTACCGAGGCGTGCAATGCCGATCTTGGTGTGATGCTCTCGGCCAGCCACAACCCCATGCCCGACAACGGAATTAAGTTCTTCGCGCGCGGTGGCAACAAGCTGGACGACGAGCTGGAGGACACCATCGAGTCACGGCTCACCGAGATCTGGGCCCGGCCCACCGGCAGCGACGTAGGCCGCGTCAGTGTTGATGAGTCGCTGGTCGAGACCTATGTGGCGCACCTGGTGAACAGCCTTGAGAGCCCGGTCAGTCTGGAAGGAATCAAGGTCGTCGTGGACTGTGCCAATGGCGCCGCATTCCAGGCCGCGCCTGCGGCCTTTGAGGCCCAGGGAGCTGCGGTCCACCGGATCCATACTGAGCCAGACGGCATCAACATCAATGAGAACTGCGGCTCTACTCATATGGACTCGCTGCGAGAAACAGTGCTGGAACAACATGCCGATCTCGGGATCGCGCTCGATGGCGATGCCGACCGCTGTCTGGCGGTGGACACGTTCGGCCGGATCGTTGATGGTGATCAAATCCTGGCAATCTTGGCGCTTGCGCTCCGGGAGCAGGGTCGATTGAAGAACGACACGATCGTGGCCACAGTGATGAGCAACCTGGGATTGATCAATGCGATGCGGAGCGTTGGGATTACGGTCCAGCAGGCCAAGGTCGGAGATCGTTACGTGCTGGAGGCCATGAAGGCCGGCGGTTTCAGTCTCGGCGGCGAGCAGTCCGGCCACATTGTGATGTTGGAACACGCCACCACCGGCGACGGCGTACTCACCGCCCTGCATTTGATGAACCGGATGGCCACCTCGGGCCAGTCACTTGCTCAGTTAGCTTCGGTGATGACCAGGCTGCCCCAAGTACTGATCAATGTGCCTGACGTAGACAAGAGCCGCGCAGCGACCGATCCTCAGCTCACTGCGGCGGTATCTGAAGCCCAGGCTGAGCTTGGAGATTCAGGTCGGGTCTTGTTGCGGCCGTCTGGTACGGAGTCGCTGGTTCGGGTCATGGTGGAGGCTGAGACTTATGAGGTTGCGAACGGAGTCGCGCACCGCCTCGCGGATGTGGTCAAGGCTTCGCTAGCCCTCTAGCTGCACGCGAGCCGCTTTCAAGAACTTAGCCGGGCAGCAAGCTGTTGATGTTGAACACACCAGCTGCGGCCAGCAGAAGCGCCGCAATGCCCAAGACGACAGACAAGATCACGTAGAACAAGAACACTCCGAAGGCGGCAAAGAAGCCGAATTTGAGGGCGGTGCCGGCTCCAATCCGTACCTTGTCCGACGCCGTGACGTACTCGGTGGTCATGTGCCGACGGTACTCGGGAGCGGTACTGCTCGCGCTCTGGACGCTCCATGAGGCGGGCAGCGCCTGGACTCCTGACTCTTCTCAGTTGAGGGTCTGCATAGTTCGCTGACGGTCTGCATAGGTTGCGACCTGTGCAGACCGCACGCAGCCTACGTAACGTAGACATGCGGCACCCGGGCCGAGTGCTGCGGCCGGACAGGCGGGGCGTTGCGAATCAAACCAACGGAGGGCCAACGAAGCGGCGTACGCCCGAGGCGATCAGACCTTCCGGATGCGCACCCACTGCACCGAATGATCACGGTCCTTGCGGAGTATTACGGTCGCCCGACCCTTGGTCGGGAGAATGTTGGCAGCAAGGTTGGGCCCGTTGATGGTGTCCCACAGGTAACGCGCCTGCCGGATCGCCTCACTCGTGGTGAGGTTTGCATAGCGGGTGAAGTACGACCGCGGGTCGCGAAACGCCGTGTCGCGCAGTGAGAGAAAGCGGCTGACATACCAGTCCCGCACATCGGATGCGGCGGCGTCGACGTAAACCGAGAAGTCGAAAAAGTCGCTGACGGCAAGTCCGGTTGTGCCATCCAGGCGCGGCCGGGCCGGCTGCAGCACGTTCAGACCTTCCAAGATCAAGATGTCGGGCCGCTGCACCCTAACTTGAGCGTCGGGCACGATGTCGTAGGTCAGATGGCTGTAGACCGGTGCCAACACCTCCTCCTGACCGGACTTGACATCGATCACGAAGTGAAGCAGGGCGCGCCGATCGTAGGACTCCGGGAAGCCCTTGCGATGCAGCAGGCCACGATGTTCGAGTTCGGCGTTGGGCAGCAGGAAGCCATCGGTTGTCACGAGGCTGACCCGTGGATGTTCCGGCCAGGCGGCCAACAGCTCGCGGAGTAGCCGAGCTGTTGTGGATTTTCCGACGGCGACGGACCCGGCGATGCCGATCACGAACGGCGTTCGCTCAACCGATAGCTGGAGGAACTCGTTCGTCGAGTTATGCAGCTCGCTGGTGTGCAGGAAGTAGCGGCTCAGCAGCCGGGTGAGCGGGAGATATACCTCGCGAACATCCAGCATGCTGGTCGGATCACCGAGTCCGCGGATTTTTTCCAGCGTCGTCTGGTCGAGCGGGATGGGCATGTGCTCGGCGAGCTCGGCCCAGTCTGCCCGACGTCGCTCTACGTACGCTCCAAGGAGCTGAGCATCGTCCGGCATAGGCAGAAATCTAGTGTCGGACCAAGAATCGGCTGACATCGTGCCAAAGGTATCGCTGACAGCCCAAGCGGACAGGGCCTGAAAGGTACAGTTGGCGCCTATGTGTGGAATCGTCGGGTACGTCGGGGGCAAATCGGCGCTGGAGGTCGTAATCGAGGGCCTGCGCCGTCTGGAGTACCGCGGCTATGACTCAGCAGGCGTCGCAATCGTCTCCGACCAGGCGCTCCATGTCGCGAAGAAAGCCGGCAAGCTCGGAAACCTTGAGAAGCTGCTCGCCGAGGAGCAGTTGCCGTCAAGCAGCCTTGGCATCGGGCACACCAGGTGGGCAACTCACGGAGCGCCCAACGACGTCAACGCGCATCCCCACACTTCCGCTGACGGCCGTATCGCGCTGGTACACAACGGCATCATCGAGAACTACGTAACTCTGCGTGACGAGCTGGGACAGGCAGGCATCAGCTGCGAATCCGAAACCGATACCGAGATCGTCGCGCAATTGGTGGGCCAACAGCTGGCGGCAGGACTGCCTCTTGATGAGGCGATGCGCAAGGTATGTCGACGACTCCGTGGCGCCTTCACCCTGGTAGCAGTCGACAGCCAGCAACCGGACAGGGTAGTCGCTGCTCGCCGGAACTCCCCGCTGGTCGTCGGTGTGGGAAAGGGGGAGAACTTCGTCGCCTCCGACGTTGCCGCATTCATTGAGCACACCCGCGAGGCCATCGAGCTCGGCCAAGATCAACTAGTCAGCATAACGTCGGACGGAGTGGAGGTCACCACCTTCGACGGCGCACCAGCCGATGTGCGCCCGTACCACGTCGATTGGGATCTGTCGGCGGCCGAGAAGGGCGGCTACGACTGGTTCATGCGAAAGGAAATCTATGAGCAGCCGCGTGCGGTTGCCGAAACGTTGCTGGGCCGGCACGACGCGAATTCCAGGCTCACCTTGGACGAGATCCGCATTCCCGAGGATGAGCTCCGGCGCGTGGACAAGATCATTGTCGTCGCTTGTGGCACTGCCTTCTACGCCGGTCTAGTGGCGAAGTACGCGATCGAGCACTGGACGCGTATCCCCTGCGAAGTCGAGCTCGCCAGTGAGTTCCGGTACCGCGATCCGATTGTGGACCCAACCACTCTCGTCGTGGCGATCAGCCAGTCCGGTGAGACTGCTGACACCTTGATGGCCATCCGGCATGCCCGAGAACAGCAGGCTCGGGTGCTGGCCGTCTGTAATACCAACGGCTCCACCATTCCTCGAGAGTCCGATGCAGTGATCTATACCCATGCCGGTCCAGAGATTGGTGTCGCCTCGACCAAGGGATTCCTGACGCAACTAGTCGCCTGTTATCTGCTCGGGCTCTATCTGGCACAGGTGCGGGGCACCAAGGAGTGCGATGAGATTGGCGAGGTGTTACGGGAGCTTGCCTCCATGCCAGATGCCATCGCCCGGGTGCTCGATGACATGGAGCCTGTGGAAGCGCTGGCGGCGGAGTTTGCCAACAATCGGTCGGTGCTTTTCATTGGCCGACACGTCGGTTATCCCGTCGCGCTGGAAGGTGCCCTGAAGCTCAAGGAGCTGGCGTACATCCACGCCGAAGGCTTCGCAGCCGGTGAGCTGAAACACGGTCCTATCGCACTGATCGAAAACCAGTTGCCGATCTTCGTGGTGGTCCCGTCCAGCACCGATGTGCTGCATGACAAGATGCTGTCCAACCTGCAGGAGGTGCGGGCCCGGGGCGCCAAGACGATTGTGTTGGCCGAAGAGGGCGATGACGTGGTTAGTCGGTACGCCGACGTCTTGATCAGATTGCCGAGGGTGTCGACGCTGCTACAGCCCCTGGTGGCGACGGTGCCGCTGCAGGTATTCGCTTGCGAGCTGGCCACCAAGAAAGGTCATGACGTCGATCAGCCGCGCAATCTGGCCAAGTCCGTCACCGTTGAGTGACGAGTGCCTCGTGAGGTCAACTCCGCATCCCATACTCGGACTCTGCATCAACTGCAGCTGGTGCGAAGTCCCGGGAAGTGATGCGCAGTCAAACAACCCACCTCAATGATCATTGGGGTGGGCATCGACGTCTGTGACGTCGATCGATTCGCCGAGTCGATAGAGCGGCGCCCCGGTCTCACTCGGCGGATTTTCACCGCCGCAGAAGCGGAGCGCCCGATGGCGTCGAAAGCTGCCCGATTCGCTGCGAAGGAAGCCCTGGCAAAGGCGCTCGGTGCGCCGGACGGCTTGTCTTGGCTGGACGCCGAAGTGCTGACCGACGGTCACGGCAAGCCCTCGTTCAAGATCACCGGTACGGTCGCCGCGCGCGCCGCTGAACTGGGCATCGGCACCATCCACCTGAGCATGTCCCATGACGCCGGCATTGCCTCGGCCGTCGTAATCTGCGAAGCGTGATCATGCGCGCCTACTGCGTGGACAAGATTCGAAGCATTGAGGAGCGGGCTATCGCTGTCGAAGGCGTGGACCCGCTGATGCAGCGTGCTGCGGCAGCCGTTGCCGCTTGTGCATCCGATCTGCTGCGGTCCAGCGCAGGCGGCTGCTACGGACGGCACGTGTTGATCATGGTCGGCGCTGGCAACAACGGCGGCGACGCCTTATACGCCGGTGTGCGGTTAGCCCGGCGCGGCGTACGCGTTACTGCCGTGCGATGCCTTGGCACACCGCATCCGGCCGGACATGCCGCCCTACTCGCAGCCGGTGGCCAACTCGTCGACCTCGACGAGTCCATCAAGGACCTGGATTATGACCTGGTCATTGATGGGATCTTGGGCATCGGTGGCCGGCCTGGATTGCCGGACCAGATCGGGCGGCTCATCCAATCGGTGGAAGAGCGAAGCATCCCGATGATCGCTGTCGATCTACCCTCGGGCGTTGCGGCGGATACGGGCGCGGTCCCGGGCGCGGCGGTACGAGCGACGCGTACGGTCACCTTCGGCGAGCTGAAGCCTTGCCATCTGCTGCAGCCCGCACTGAGTCATTGTGGCGTGCTCACTGTGGTCGACATCGGACTGGGCACTGACCATGAGGAGAGCCCCGATCTCCTCGGTATGGATGAGAACGAGCTGGCACGCGCCTGGCCCTATCCCAACGAGCACAGCGACAAGTACTCCCGAGGCGCGGTCGGTGTCGACACTGGCTCTGATGAGTATCCAGGTGCGGCCGTCATGTCGGTCTACGGCGCGGTTTACGGTGGCGCGGGTTACGTTCGATACCTCGGCGCCGAGCGGCCGTCCGCGACCATCTCGGAACAACTGCCGAATGTGGTGTTCTCGCCAGGACGGGTCCAGGCTCATCTTTTTGGTTCTGGTTGGGGCGATCGCGCCGACGGTGCCGAGGTGCTGGCGCGCGCCGCCGAAGAAGGACTGCCTGCGGTGGTGGACGCCGACGGGCTCGGCTATCTACCGAAGCCGGCGCCTGCAAACTGGCTGCTGACACCACATGCGGGCGAGCTGGGCAGGTTGCTGGGCCGCGAGCGCAGCTGGGTCGAGAAGGATCCAGTCCGAGCGGTGACGACTGCCGCAACGCAGACCGGAGCGACCGTGCTTGTTAAGGGTGCGGCGCAGGTGGTCGCGGCTCCGGACGGTGGGCCGGTGCTGGTTGCCATGCCCGGTTCGGCATGGACTGCGCAGGCGGGTTCGGGAGATGTATTGGGCGGTGTATGTGCGGCCTTGCTCGCCGCCGGCGTGAACGCCCAGCAGGCCGGCCAGCTTGGAGCATCTGTGCAGGCGGTCGCCGCGACTGCCCATCCCGGCGTGGTTGCCCCTCAGGAGCTGGCGCGCATTATCGGCCAGATCCTGGGTGAACTCGAGCAACGCGCGAGGACCCAGTGATCAGTCAGCTGCGGGCACCGGCCGCGGTCGCTGGCATCGACCCGGCAACTGCGTCTGCCGAGATCGATATGGCTGCCTTCCGGTCCAATGTCGGTGCACTTAAGGAACACGCCGGCGTACCGGTGATGGTCGTGGTGAAGGCAGACGGTTATGGCCATGGGATCCTGGCGTGTGCTCGGGAAGCGAGGGCTGCCGGTGCCGAGTGGCTTGGCGTCGCTACCCCGACTGAGGCGTTAACGCTCCGCGAGGCTGGTGATACCGGTCCCATGCTGGTCTGGCTGTATGGCATGGATGAGGACCTCACTCCGCTGGTCGCGGCCGATGTGGATGTGTCCGCCCAATCGGCGGAACAGATCGGCCGGGTGGTCAGCGCCGCCGCGGTCGCCGAACGCCGGGCCCGAGTGCATCTCAAGATCGATACCGGACTGTCCCGCAACGGAACACCGGCCTACGACTGGCAGCGTGTTTGTGCCGCGGCGGCTGAGGCCGAACATGCCGGGGCGCTCGCGGTAGTAGGCATCTGGTCGCATTTTGCCGCAGCCGACGAACCTGGCCACCCGTCGGTTCCTCTCCAGATGGAGGCGTTTCAGCGGGCGTACGAGCAGGCGCGGGCCGCCGGCCTGGAGCCGACATTGCGCCACCTCAGTAATTCGGCGGGGGCGCTTGTGGTTCCGGAAGCGCGGTTGGATTTGGTCCGTGTCGGCATCGCTGCGTACGGCATCGACCCGGCACCCGGGATTGCGGCGCTGGCTGGAGTTGCCTTGCGGCCGGTGATGCGGCTACGCGCTCAGCTGGTCAATGTGAAGCAGATTGCGGCCGGCGCGGGTGTCTCGTACGGATGGACCTGGACAGCGGAAGCCACCACAACGGTCGGCCTGGTTCCGCTCGGCTACGGCGATGGAATACCGCGACATGCTGGCAACCGAGCCTGGGTGGGCTGGTCTGGGACTCGGGTGCCCGTCCGAGGGCGAATTTGTATGGATCAGTTCGTTGTCGAGCTCGGCGCGGGCCGGGTCGCCCAGCCGGGCGAGGAAGTGATCATCTTCGGCCCTGGTGATCATGGTGAGCCGACCGCCGCCGATTGGGCTGCCTGGTGCGACACCATCGGCTACGAGATCGTGACGCGAATCGGAACGCGCGTGCCGCGTCGCTATCTCGATGCCAGCCCGGAGATGGCCTGATGCCGGCCAGTCGCGGTCGGCTAGCTGCGGGGCTGGGCCTGGTTGCCAGTTTTGCCGCGCTCGCGGCTGGAGGCATTGCGATGGGAATCGAGCTCGAACGCAGGGTCGTGGCCAAGCGGATCAGGCGTAGCTCAGAGGCAAACTTGGAAAAATTTTTTTCGCTGCGGTCTGACGGGCCACAGGTCATTACGCCGGATGGCGTCGTGGTGCATACCGAGGTGGATGAGGGTCCCAGCGATGATTTCACGCTGGTTTTCGTCCATGGATACGGGTTGAATCTCGACTGCTGGCACTTTCAGCGTCTGCACTTTCGTGGTCGCCTGCGTGAGGTGTTCTACGACCAGCGATCTCACGGCAGGTCGAGCCGCTCTGAGGCAGAACTCTGCCGGATTCCCCAGCTTGCCGACGATCTATATCAGGTCTTGCAAGAGGTCGTAGGCGATGCACCGGTGATCCTGATTGGGCACTCCATGGGCGGAATGACGATCATGCGGCTCGCCCAGTCCCGTCCCGAACTCTTCGGCAGCCAGATCCTCGGCGTCGCACTGTTCTCTACATCTGCCGGAGAGCTGCTGAATCACTCGCCAATCCGTGGCATACCCGGCCGCACGTTCCACCGAGTTGCCGAGCCGGTGATGGCCGGGCTCAACCGGCTACCTGAACTCGTCGCGCACGGGCGCCGGGCGGGCAGCGATCTTGGCTATGTGGTAACTCGCCGACTGGCGTTTGGCCCAGAGGTGCCGCCAAGCTATGTGGATTTCGCTTCCGAGATGCTGGCGCACATTCCACTGGAGGTAGTGGCTGACTACTATCCCGCCTTTGCGGAAATGGATGAATTCCGGGCGCTGGAAGTCCTGAGCACCGTGCCGACCGTCGTTGTCGGCGGCGAGGACGATGTGATCACTCCCATTGAGCACACGGCTCGGATCATCGACTTGCTTCCTAAGGCCGAAGCGATCCGTGTCGAGAATTGTGGCCACTTGGGCATGATCGAGAAGCACGAGATCTTCAATGACGCCTTGGACCGGCTGATCGACCGGGTACGTGCTGACAACTCGGCATGAGGATTCGTGTCCCATCGCGACCGCCTGGTAGCCTTCTAGCTTCCCGGTGCTTTTTGCATGCGGGCCACCAGCGCAGCGCGAGCACGTGAGGCGCAGCGAGGTTCGTCCTTTCACCACGACTGATCAGGTCTGGGCATTCGACGTGCCTACACAATTGCCCGCCCACGGCGGGTGAGAACTGAGATGTCATGCCAGTCAAATCCGCCAAGATCGATCGCGCGCCCAAGAACCGCTGGTCGGCCGCCGAGCGCGATACCCGTGGGCATGCAGCCCACCGCCGCGGTGACCCGCCCTCGGGTTTCGCCGACCTGGGCGTTCCCGCCAACCTCGTCGCCGCGCTCAGCGCGGATGGCATCGGCGAACCGTTCCCAATCCAGGCCGCGACCATCCCGGACGCGCTCGCGGGCAAGGACGTACTGGGCCGGGGTCGTACCGGCTCAGGCAAGACCCTCGCCTTCGGCCTGCCAATGATCAGCAGACTCGCCGGCTCTTTCCGCCGGGAAAGGGCGCAACCGCGTGGTCTGGTTCTGGTACCGACCCGGGAGCTAGCTATGCAGGTCGCCGACGTCGTCGCACCGCTGGCGCGGATCGCCGGCCTGTCGCTGGTACTAGTCGCCGGCGGCATGCCGTACGCGCCGCAGATCCTGGCGTTCTCCCGTGGTGTCGACCTCGTGGTCGCGACGCCCGGGCGGCTGATCGATCTGATGGACCAGGGAGTCGCGGACCTGAGCCGTATCGAGATCACGGTGCTCGACGAGGCGGATCACATGGCCGACCTGGGCTTCCTCCCTGCGGTCAGTCAGATACTGGACACCGTGCCCGACCGCGGGCAGCGATTGTTGTTCTCCGCCACCTTGGACAAGGCCGTCGACCGGCTGGTCCGCAACTACCTGCACCAGCCCGTCGTGCACCAGGTCGACACCGGCCAGGCCAGTGTGCCGCTGATGAGCCATCATCTGGTCAACATCGCGCCGCAGCACAAGGCCGGGCTGACCGCAGAGCTCGCCAGCCGGCCCGGCCGAACGTTGATCTTCGTCAGCACTCAGCGGGGGGCCGACCGGGTGGCCAAGCAGCTGCGACGCAGCGGGATACTGGCCGGCGCCCTGCATGGTGGCCTTGCCCAGGGCGCGCGCACCCGGATCATGTCGGCCTTCAAGCAGGGTTCGCTCCCAGTGCTCGTGGCCACCGACGTCGCGGCGCGTGGCATCCACGTCGACGAGGTGGGCCTGGTTCTTCACGCCGACCCGCCGAACGGGCCGAAGGAGTATCTGCACCGCTCGGGCCGTACCGCCCGAGCGGGTGGGACCGGCACCGTCGTCGCCTTTGCGCTGCCCCACCAGCGTCGCGAGCTTGCTCGTCTGACCACGCAGGCGGGTGTACGGCCAGTCATGCTGGCCGCGATCCCAGGCGACAGCGCCCTCGCCGCAGCGACCGGCGCGCGGCGGGCTAGCGGCGATGCCATTAGCGACGCCGACTATCAGCGGGTGATCGCTCCCCCGCCAGTGCTGCCCAGCCGCTCCGCCCGGGCACGGCCCGGCGACAGCGGAGTTCGTAGGCCTGGACGCCGAGGCGGTCGGCGGTCACCAGCTTCGACCGCGGCGCGTGGTTCTCGATCTCGTCGCGCTTCTTGAGAGCACCTTCCACGGTTTCAGTTCGGTAGCTTCTCTGTCGGCAGATGGCCGGTCTCAGCGCACCGAAGCTGCGGTGGCCAGCACTTCCGGTTGGCTACGCTCTGTAGCTAGTGAGCGTCTCGGTTTCTGATCTTGTCGTTTCGATCGCGTCGCCGCAGGACGCGGCCGCGATGAATGAGGTCATCCACAGCGCATTTGGTGCCCGGCCCCATATCGATCCGCCGTCTGATGCTGACGAGGAGACTGCGGAGACCTTGGCCGCCAAGCTACGCCGTGGCAGCGGGATCTTCGCCCAGGTCGAAGGTCGTCCAGCCGGTGTCATTGTCGTGCTGCCGGACCCGGACGCGGCTGGTACCGCGAGGTTCTCCCGCGTTTCGGTTCATCCGGACCTGCAGCGGCATGGCATCGCTTCGGCGATGGTGGCGGCGGCTGAGGAGCTCGCTGCTATCCGCGGCTTCGAGCGCGTCGAACTCCTCGCCCGGACGGAATTCGGAGAGTTCATCGCCTTTTGGCAGCATCGTGGCTTCGTTGTGGACCGCCAGGTCGACCATGGCGTGATGTTGGCCAAGCCGCTGCCGTTGGCGATCAAGGTTCCGACCAGTGAAGCGATGGTGCGGCTGGGCGAACGGCTGGCGAAGCTGTTGGAACGAGGCGATGTGATACTCGCCGCTGGTGATCTTGGTGCTGGTAAGACCACGTTGACCCAAGGAATCGGACGCGGGCTCGGCTCCGAGGGCCCGATCATCTCCCCAACCTTTGTCCTCTCGCGCATCCATCCCTCGAGGATCGGCCGACCGACCTTGATGCATGTCGATGCTTACCGGCTTACCACGGCCTCGGAGCTGGATGATCTTGATCTGGACGCCGCTGTTGCTGACTCGATCACCGTCGTGGAGTGGGGGCAGGGAATTGCGGATGGTCTCTCTGATGACCGATTAGAGATCGACATCTGGACGTCGGAGGCCGACTCCACGGCAACCAGCGATGACAGCGAGCGCGTGGTGACGATCCGTCCAGTTGGACTTCGGTGGCGCGGAGTAGACCTAGGCGTGCTGCGAACGGAAGACCATGGCGGTGTTGATCATGACTAGGGCTGCATTGGTGCTGGCCCTGGATACCTCGACAGTGGTCAACGTCGGGCTGGCCGAGGGAGAGCGCGTGCTCGCAACAGCGAGTGTCGCTGACCAGATGGCTCATGCCGAGCAACTGCTGCCGCTGATCTCAGACTGTCTTGACGAGGCCGGCGTACGGCCTGGTGATCTTGGCCAGCTGATCGTCGGCCTCGGTCCCGGACCGTTCACCGGTTTGCGGGTCGGCGTCGCCACCGCGCGGGTTCTCAGCTATGTGCTGCAGCTTGAGCTGCGGGGCATCTGCAGTCTCGACGTACTGGCGGCCCAGTTCGCTGGAGCACACTCGGGAGACTTCATCGTCGCCACTGATGCGAAGCGGCGTGAGGTCTATTGGGCTCGGTACCGCGCCGATGGCGTACGCCTGGGGGAGCCTGCAGTTTCGAAGCCCAGCGACCTACCGCAACTGCCCGCCATCGGACCGGCCGCTGATCTCTACTCCGATCAACTCCACCCGGTGCCTGGCCCACGAGCGATGGACCCGGGCGTACTCGCTACTCGCGGTGCGACCTTGCCCGATGCTGGGCGCGAGCCGCTGTATCTGCGTCATCCCGACGCGACCGAGCTGACCCGACCCAAGTCGGTGCTGCACCATCAGGGCCTCCGGCGATGATCAAAGCTTCTCGCAACCCCGAAATCAGCATCCTGCCGGCTCGCATTGATGATCTTGCTGCGATCATGATCATAGAGCGCTCCAGCTTTCCTGCCACAGAGCAGTGGAGCGAGCGCACTTGGCGAGGCGAGTTGCTCGCCGAACATCGCACGATCTTGATTGCGCGAGCCCAACACGCGGCTGGGGTGATCTCGCTCAACACCATTGGCGAGCTGGCTGATCTGCATCGCCTAGCAGTGGAGCCGCGGAGCCGACACCGGGGAATCGGGGCCGACCTGGTAGGGGCCGGATTGGAGATGGTGCGCCAGCTTGGAGTGCGTGAGGTGATCTTGGATGTTGGGTACCGAAACGAGCCGGCGATCGCGCTCTACCAGCAGCTGGGTTTCGAACAGCTCAGCGCTCGTCAGGACTACTACGGACCAGGCCAGCACGCCTTGATCTTGAAGCTCTATGACCTCCAGGGCTGGCCGGGCCGGATGGCGACTATGAAAGAGGAAGTGTGAGCAGCTCGGCGAGCGCGACCCGCGGGCCCCTCATTGTCGGCATCGAGTCGTCCTGCGACGAGACCGGTGTCGGCATTGTCCGGGGGCACGAATTGTTGGCCAACGAGGTGGCTTCCAGCGTCGAGGAGCATGTCCGATTTGGCGGGGTGGTGCCTGAGGTAGCGAGTCGGGCACACCTGGAAGCCATGGTGCCGACGCTGGAGCGGGCTTGTGCTACCGCCGACATCGACCTGTCCCAGATCGACGGCGTCGCGGTGACCGTCGGGCCCGGGCTAATGGGTGCGTTGGTCGTGGGCCTAGCGAGCGCCAAGGCACTTGCGTACGCGTTGAACAAGCCCTTGTACGGCGTTAACCATCTCGTGGGGCATGTCGCGGTCGACTTACTCGAGCACGGGCCGCTTCCACAGCGTTGCATCGCACTGCTGGTGTCAGGTGGCCATACGTCGCTGCTTGAGGTGGAGAGCATCACCGACAACATCGTCGAGCTCGGCTCAACGGTTGACGACGCGGCGGGGGAGGCGTACGACAAGGTGGCGCGAGTGCTCGGCCTGCCATATCCCGGAGGGCCCTACATCGACAAAGCGGCCACCGGTAATCCGGACTATGTCCGTTTTCCGCGCGGCCTCACGGCACGCAAAGACCTTGAGCGGCACCGGTTTGACTTCTCCTTCTCCGGACTCAAGACCGCTGTCGCCCGCTGGGTCGAGGCTAGACAGCGGGATGGGCTAGACATTCCGCTGGCAGACGTGGCCGCGAGCTTTCAGGAGGCGGTGTGTGATGTTCTTAGTGCAAAGGCCATGGATGCCTGCGCCGCGACGAGGGCTAGCGACTTGCTCATCGGCGGTGGAGTCGCTGCGAATGGGCGGCTGCGAACGCTGCTGGCTGAGCGGGCGGCGGAGCGTGGCATCTCTTTGCGTACGCCGCGGCCGAACCTGTGCACCGACAATGGCGCCATGATCGCGGTTCTCGGTGCGGAGATCGTCGCCGCCGGTGGCAAGCCATCTGCCCTTGACATCGGAGCTGATTCGTCTCTGTCGGTGAGCAAGATCTTGATCTAGGTCCTACGACACGCCCTCAACCTGCGTTTCCAGTCCGGGGATGGCTCAGAGGTGTCTTACTGGCTAATTCGGCACCTGTTTGCCGTCTTTCGACGCCAAACGTGGGCCGGTCGGACGGAGCTAACACAATGGGAATGTGTCGCTACCCTTCGGGCTGACCGAGGACGCCCTTGCTGCGGCGATGTCGGAGAAGGATCCGCAGTCGTTGGCAGCCGCATCTCGGATGCGGGCGCGATGCGGTCCTGAGCTTGCCGCGGCCGCTCTTACTCAAGTGGCGTTGCGTCGGCAGGCGAAGGCTAAGTTCGGCGAGGCCGCCCTGGAGATGTTCTTCACCAGAGCCGGTCTTGAGCAGGCGACAAGACCGGAGGTCGCTGACTACCATGCGAGCCGGTTTCTCTGGGCGGGAGTTCGCCGCGTAATCGACATCGGCTGCGGCATCGGCTCAGATGCCATGGCGTTTGTTCGAGCCGGCCTCGAGGTGGTCGCTGTGGAGGTCGATCCGGCGACGGCCGCGGTCGCGCGGGCAAATCTTGCCGGCCGCGCTGAGGTCATCTGCGCCGACGCGACCCAGGTGGCCGAGCAGCTGATAGAGCAGGGCGTGGCTGTGTTCTGCGATCCCGCACGTCGCAACGATCGTGGTCGGGTGTGGCGCGTGGAAGACTTCGCACCTCCCTGGTCGTTTGTTGCGGGCTTGCTCGACGGCACGCGTACCGCAGGCGTCAAACTGGGTCCAGCGCTGCCGCACTCGCTGATTCCCGAGGCGGCCGAGGCCGAATGGATCACCCATTGTGGCGAGACGGTCGAGGTGGCGCTCTGGGCCGGTCCCGGCGCTAATGCCGGACAGCGCTCTGCGCTGGTGATGCCGAATGTTCGACTTGCAGCATCGGAAGCACCACCCCTGCCGATACGCGAGCTCGGCCGTTATCTCTACGAACCTGCTGGCGCCGTCATTCGCGCTGGCGCGATTTCCGAGCTGGGTAGTCAGCTCGGTGCTGGACTCCTGCACCCCGAGGTCGCGTACTTAACGAGTGATCACCTGTGCGGCACACCATTGGCAACTGCATTTGAGGTGCGGCAACGGCTGCCCTACCACCTCAAGGCGCTCCGCGCCTTGGTACGAGAAGCTCAGATCGGTGTGCTGGAGATCAAGAAACGGGGCATCGATGTCGATCCCGCAGACCTGCGAAAGCGGCTGCGGCTGGCCGGACCTAATACAGCGACCCTGGTGATCTCCCCGACCCGTAAGGGCGCCATCGCCGCGATCGTGGAGCGGGTGTGATTGAACGCTTCTGTCATCGGGGGCGCCGCCGGCGGGCCCGCGCGCTGTGCGCCCAACTGGCCAACCAGGGCCGCAGACAATTCGATCCCGGACACCCCGAACGCCCCGTTGGCTGAGGGGGATGGCGATGCGGCCGGTTCCAATGCCGAACTCAAGAGCGGGACCGGTCCCGGCCAGATCGGCAAGGAAAGCAACGGTTGGCTCGACGACCGCGGGCTCGAACAGCTCCGGCCAGAGCGTCTGGTATCGCTGGGCTATCCACTCATCGAAGTAGGACTCCGCCATGGAGAAAGCATCAATCAAGTCGAGCTGGCACTCGCATATATCGAGTGCTAATGTCTGGTTAGCACTCTCCATATGAGTGTGCCAGCTCACGCTGGCGGCCGGGATGGCACCCGCGACGACGTCTCGACCAGTACACACATCCGGACATATCACTTGTGAAAGGGGTTTGACGTGGCAGTCACGATCAAGCCGCTCGAGGATCGCATCCTCGTTGAGCCGCTCGAAGCAGAGCAGACCACGGCCTCCGGCCTGGTCATTCCCGACACCGCAAAGGAGAAGCCGCAGGAAGGCAAGGTACTCGCAACCGGTCCTGGCCGCATTGACGACAACGGAAAGCGAGTCCCCCTCGATGTTTCCGAGGGCGACGTCGTGATCTTCAGCAAGTACGGCGGCACCGAGGTCAAGTACGACAACAAGGAGTTGCTGCTCCTCAATGCCCGCGACATTCTCGCGGTCGTCACCAAGTAAGGGGGGTCCGTAGATGGCAAAGATCCTTCTGTTCGACGAGGAGGCACGCCGCGCGCTGGAGCGCGGTGTCGACGCCCTCGCCAACACCGTGAAGGTCACCCTCGGTCCTAAGGGCCGCTACGTCGTTCTCGACAAGAAGTGGGGCGCTCCGACCATCACCAACGATGGCGTGACCGTGGCACGTGACGTCGAGCTCGATGACCCGTACGAGAACCTCGGCGCCCAGCTCGCCAAGGAAGTCGCCACTAAGACCAACGACGTCGCCGGCGACGGGACAACCACCGCCACGGTGCTCGCCCAGGCACTCGTGCATGAAGGTCTCCGGGCGGTCGCTGCCGGGGCTGGCCCGGTTGCTCTCAAGCGGGGCATCGATGCCGCCGTGGCTGCGGTCGAGGACCGGCTGCGAGAGAACTCCCGCGAGGTCGAGACCACCGAGGACATGGCACACGTGGCCACCATCTCGGCGCGGGATGAGGAGATCGGCCGCTTGATCGCCGAGGCCTTCGACAAGGTTGGCAAGGACGGCGTCATTACTGTTGACGAGTCCCAGACCATGGGCACCGAGCTCGAGTTCACCGAAGGCATGCAGTTCGACAAGGGTTACCTATCGCCGTACTTCGTGACCGACCCGGAGCGGATGGAAGCCGTTCTCGAGGATCCGTACATCTTGATCAACTCGGGCAAGATCTCCTCGATGACCGACCTGCTTCCGTTACTGGAGAAGGTCATCGGCGCATCGGGGACTTTGTTCATTGTGGCTGAGGACGTCGACGGCGAGGCGCTCTCCACCCTGGTGGTGAACAAGATCCGCGGCACCTTCACTTCCGTCGCCGTCAAGGCTCCCGCCTTCGGTGATCGCCGTAAGGCAATGCTGGAGGACATCGGCATCCTGACAGGTGGCGAGGTTGTCTCGCCTGAGGTCGGTCTCAAGCTTGATCAGGTTGGGCTGGACGTCTTGGGCCGAGCTCGTCGCATTGTGGTCACGAAGGACAACACCACGATCGTTGACGGCGCCGGCGACGCGGCAGAGGTCAAGGCTCGGGTGGCACAGCTGCAGGCCGAGATCGGACGCACCGACTCCGACTGGGATCGCGAGAAGCTGCAGGAGCGGGTCGCCAAGCTCGCTGGTGGCGTCTGCGTGATCAAGGTCGGCGCCGCCACAGAGGTGGAGCTCAAGGAGAAGAAGCACCGCATCGAGGATGCTGTCTCGGCGACCCGAGCAGCTATCGAAGAGGGCATCGTCGCCGGTGGCGGCTCGGCCCTGATTCATGCGGCGCAAGCGCTGAACGGCGACTTGGGTCTCACCGGTGACGAAAAGCTCGGCGTTGGCATCGTCCGGCGGGCATTGGCGGAGCCGCTCCGCTGGATCGCCGAGAACGGTGGCGAGCAGGGCTATGTCGTGACTTCCAAGGTTGCCGAGCTGCCGCCTGGCCAGGGCTACAACGCAGACACCGGCACGTACGGCGACCTGTATGCCGACGGTGTCATCGACCCGGTCAAGGTAACGCGCTCTGCACTGGCCAATGCTGCTTCGATCGCCTCACTGCTGCTGACCACCGAGACGTTGGTGGTGGAGAAGCCTGAGGAAGAGGAGTCGACGCCGGCTGGCCACGGGCACACTCACTGACGCAAGTCACCAGCAGAACACGAGGCCTCCCTCAAACTGAGGGAGGCCTCGTGGCTGTGTTGAGCCGGCAGCAACGGGGTACCGGAAGGATGTGCCCAATGACGGACTGCCCTCTATCTGGCTAGACCCTCCGCCGGCCCTAGAGACTGACCGGTTTAAGCCCGGCGCCCATTACGACGACGTCGTTGTTGGAGCCGGGCTGACAGGTCTAGTCACCGCCACCCTGCTTGCCCGGGCTGGTCGCCAGGTGGCGGTCGTGGAAGCTCGCTCGGTCGGGGCGGTAACAACGGGCCACTCCACCGCCAAGGTCACGCTGCTGCAGGGCACTCGGTTGTCCACCATCGTGGCCAACCACACTGAGCATGTCGCCGCGGCCTATGTGGACGGTAATCGGGAAGCGCAGGAGTGGCTGTTGGGGTACTGCGACAAGCAAGGCATTCAGATCGAGCGCCGCGATGCCTACACCTACGCGGGGGCCCATTCCGGCGCTGCTGCTGTCCGTCGCGAGTTCGATATTGGTCGCCGGCTCGATCTGGCCTTCGAGATGACCGATGCTACTGAGCTGCCTTATCCCACCTACGCAGCGGTATGCCTTCGTGATCAACTGCAGTTCAATCCCGTGGATGTTCTCAACGCACTGGTACGCGAACTACGTCAGGCGGGCGGCGTCGTCATCGACGGAGTTCGGGTGATCAAGGTCGAACCGGGCGAAAGTTCGGAGGTGATCACTTCGGCGGGCCGCGTGACCGGCAACAATGTGGTGCTTGCTACGGGTATCCCCTTCCTAGACCGCGGTTTGTACTTCACGAAGGTCACCGCGCAACGCTCGTACGCGCTGGCATTTCGGGTTGCCGGCCAAATACCACGTGGCATGTACATTTCGGCCGATTCGCCAACCAGGTCGTTGCGTACCGCAATGCATGATGGCGAAGAGCTGCTCCTCGTTGGTGGCAACGGTCACGCAGTCGGCCGGCAACGGAAGAGTCCCTCGGAGCTGGTGGCCGATTTGACCGCTTGGACCGACAAGTGGTTCACCGGGGTCGAACGAACCCATGTCTGGTCGGCGCAGGATTACGAGGCGCACGGCGGCGTGCCGTTCGTTGGCAAGCTGCCGCGTGGCGGAGGCCATGTCTATCTCGCTACCGGCTACAGCAAGTGGGGCATGACCAACGCG
>DATDKX010000024.1:0-2475 GCA_036519615.1 Propionibacteriaceae bacterium | reverse complement strand
GTTTACCTCGCCTTGGGCGTACTGGCGGTAGGCGTTGCTATCGGCGCCGCATCTCATTCAGGCAAAGGTGAGGAGACAGTCAGCGCCAAGCTGATGGGCGTGCCGTTTGGTCGGGTGCTTGTGGCCGCGATTGGCGCGGCGGTGATCAGCGTTGGGGTCGCCCAGATCATTAAGGGCGTAAAGCAGAACTTCACCGAAGATCTTGATCGTGGCGTGCCGGCAGGTGTACGGCGGCTCGGCACCGTTGGCTACTGCGCCAAGGGAATCGCACTGGCGATCATCGGGGGACTCTTCGTATGGGCGGCGATCACTTATGACCCGAAGAAGGCTGGTGGTATGGATGCAGCCCTGTCGACGATTCGAGGTCAGCCTTTCGGGGCAGTGCTGTTAACGATCATGGCAGTTGGCATTGCTTGCTTTGGCGTCTACTGCTTCTTTTGGGCCCGAATGGCGCGTTACTGAGCTTCGAACTCGTGTCGCAACCTTGACGGTGCTTGATCAGCCAGGAGTCGGTGATCAACTCTCGGAGCTCTTCATGATCAATCTTGTCGAGATTCACCAGCACGATGGCTGAAATCCGTGGTGGCCTGCCAACACCTCCCAGGACGTCCAGATCAACGTTGTGGCGTGGGATTTAGCGGCGACTCGCCGGACCAGGAAGCCGGGCGCGCGCCGAATGGATGGCTACGATTCTCGCGGGCAGGTGGGGGAGCGCTCGATCGGTTCCCCATAGCGGGGCACGTGGCGTCATGGTTTGACCATATATGGCAGCCCGGCGTAGCGGGCGTGTCAGGGCTGCGAGGTATCCGAACTGCCGTAGAGGAGGTTCGGCTGGGCGTGACCGACGGCGAGGCGCACAATCTGTGGCAGCTGCCCGTGGATCTGGAGTGGGTGGCCACTGTGCTCGAGGCCGATCCGATGCGTTGTCAAGGCGCGTACTTGGACCTTCAGACCGGCGAGGTCATTCCCTATGCCACTTCCGACAATGAGATCGCGGGCGATCATGGACCGAACACTCGAAGGGTCGAGCCGGATCGTTGGCTCTTTCTGCCGTGTCTGGGTTCCCGAGCGGTGCGAGAGGATATGGCTGAATTTGCGGCCATGATCAAGTACTTGCCGATGCGGCAACGCGTAGAGCAGGCCATCGAGGGCCTTGGAGCAATTCACCGGTTCCGTGATCTGATCTACGCCGAAGGGCTGGACTCTGACTGGCAGGAATTCTCAGAACAACGGCGCATCGCTCGCGCGCGGGAGTTCTTGGCAGACCTCAGTGTTCAGGTGCCCTGAATGTGCCGGTGCGAATAGTATTTTCAAGATCAACTTGTGGGGGAGTGCGGTCAGATGATGATCAACATTGACTCGGAGCGGCCTATCGGCTACTGGCTCAAGAAACTGGACCGCCTCATTGACGCACAGTTCGAGCGACAGCTCGGCGAGGCCGGGCTGTCTCGACGGCAATGGCAGCTGCTCAACTTGCTCGACGATGGTCCGAGATCCGTGCCTGATCTGCAGACCGAACTCGAACCCTGGCAAGACGCCGCCGGTGAACTAAGCGACGCGTTGTCCGGACTTGTCACGCGCGGCTGGGCCGACTCTCAGGACAACATCGTCACTCTGACCCAGACTGGGCAAGCGCAGTCTGGGTTGATCAAGGCGAAGGTGGCCGAAATTCGTCAGGCCTTGATGATCGGCATATCGGGCGAGGAGTACCAAGCGACGATCGACGTTCTCGCCAGGATGGCTGCGAATCTGGAATCGGACTCGATCACGCCAGGCCGAGATCGGCTTTGACCTCAATCCCACGGAATCGCAGCCTCGCCGGTCCCGCAATCGCAAGCGTGACTGACATTTGAGTGAGATCGATCTCAGGTGCATCTTCAGGAGGTGCCCTTGGTGCTGCAACGCCTCGTCCCCTCCGCCTACCGACCGGTGCTCGCCCATCGGGTGTTCCGGCGGCTGATCCTCGGCTTCGCGGTCTCTTATCTCGGGGACGGGATGAGTTTCGTTGCGGTGCCGTGGCTCGCCATCGAGCTCGCGCCGCAGGCGACCGCGGGTTTGTGGGTCGGCGGCGCGGTGGCCGCGTACACGTTGCCGGGCGTGGTGGGCGCGCTCGTGTTCGGTCGCCGTTTACGCCGGGTGTCGGCCAAGCGGTTGCTATTTGCGGACAACGTGGTGCGTGGCGTGTTTCTCGGCGCCATACCGCTCGTCTGGCTCGCCGGGTGGCTTACGCCGCCGCTGTACGTCGTACTGCTCGCGCTCTCCTCGCTGCTGCACGCGTGGGGCAGTGCGGGCCGGTACACCCTGCTGGCCGAGCTGATGCCCGACGAGCAGCGACTCGCTGCGAACACCCTTGTTAGCTCGCTCAACTTCGGTGCCACGATCGCGGGGCCCGCGATCGCCGGTGTACTGGTGACGCAGGTCAGCGCCGCCCTTGTTCTCGGCCTGGACGCTCTCAGCTACGTGTTCCTTGCTGTG
>DATDKX010000023.1:0-9378 GCA_036519615.1 Propionibacteriaceae bacterium | reverse complement strand
CAGCCCCTCGTTTCCGCCTACTGCGCCGCCCAAGGCGTCCCCTACACCCGCACCACGCTCTGGCAGTCCTACCGCATCGTCATCGGATACCTCAACACCGTCGGACTACGCGGCAAAGACCCCTTCCTCTGCCCCCTAGTCGCTCAACGCCGAGCCCTCTAACCCCCGCTGGTTGCGGTCACTCAAGTCGAATCCAACCAGCCCGACGTACCGACCATCGCACCTCGACAGGTGCTTACCAGTTCGCAAGAGGAGAACGGTAGGACCATTCCCACGCAACCCACAGCCACGAAACTGGTCCCGATGGACACACTGAGGAAGACCGCGTTTGTCGCGGGTGCGCTCTATCTGATCACCTTTGCCACATCGATCCCTGCCCGCCTCCTATACGGCCCGGTACGGAACGATCCGAACTACATTTTTGGCTTGGGGGCTGATACGCAGGTGCTCTTCGCGGCTTCCTCGACGTGGTTCTGGCCCTCGCTTGCATCGGCACCGCCGTCGCGCTGTACCCGGTCGTCAAGCGGCAGAACGAGGGGGTCGCCTTTGGCTTCGTCGGCGCGCGGACTCTGGAAGCCTCCATCATCGTTGCGGGCGTGGTGAGCCTCCTGTCGGTAGTGAGCTTGCGGCAGGCCGGAGCCGGGGCAGATGCACTGGTCACCAGTCAGGCGCGGTGGCCAGCTATGAGTGGACGTTTCTGTTTGGACCGGGTTTCATGGCTGCGGTTAATGCCGCGCTGCTCGGTTCGCTGATGTACCGCTCCGGTCTGGTGCCACGGATCATTCCGCTAGTGGGGCTGATCGGCGCGCCTCTGCTCCTCGCTTCCGATATCGCCATCATGTTCGGCTTGTGGGAGCAGTTCTCCCTGCCGGCGGGGATCGCGACTCTCCCGGTGGCCTTCTGGGAGCTCTCACTGGGCGTCTATCTGGTCGTCAAAGGCTTCAAGCACTCGCCGATCACTGCCGGCATGACCGCTTCAAGCACCCGGCCCGCCTACCAGGACGCCGCCCGACCGTCGGCTCCTGAATGAGTTGGTGGGATGTTCGGAGTGCTTTCGGGTAGCCATCTGCTGAGGGCATCGAGGATCACGCCGAGTCCAACGTCGAACTCGTCGCCGAAGTCATAACCGGGTTGCAGGATGTACTCGGTCGCCATCTCGACGAGGTGAGGGTACTGATCGGTGTGGAACCGCTCCATGATCGGCTCGGTCACGTCAGCGGCGGTACTTGTGCCCTGAAAGGGCAGGGCAGCCTCCTGTAGCGCGAATCCGTACACGTAGCTGTCGAGCAGCGCGTACGCGTGGGCGGTCATCTCTACCGTGAAGCCAGCAGCCCGCAGGGTGCCAAGGACCGCATCGTGGTGTCGCAGGGTCGCCGGACCGGGAGACTTTCGTGATTCCATCAATCCAATCGCCCAGTGATGGCGGCTCAACACCTGGCGGGCTGAGTTCGCTCGCCGTACCAGCTCTGAGCGCCAGTCACCGTCGACTGTCGGTAGTTCGATCTCGCTAAAGACGAGGTCGACGATGCCGTCGAGGATCGCGCTCTTGTTGGGCACGTAGTAGTAGATCGACATGGGCTTGACGCCGAGGCGTTGAGCAAGCGAGCGAATCGTGAGCGATCCGATTCCGGCAGTGTCAGCGATGGCGACCGCGCTTTGCAGCACCCGTTCTCGGCTGAGCGGAACGCGTTTCTTAGGACTGTCCTTGCCCGGTTTAAGCATCTCTGTCCCCTGACGTTAGCACTTTCATACATTGTACGATAATCTATTGTACTTAGTACGGTGGCCCGATCACAGCCATCGGAATTGAAAGGAAGCACGCATGGGATCTGATACCCAACTCCCAACGATTGGCAGCGACAGGAATATCACCGCTACGGCAGAAGGCACCATGCAGGCAATCCTGCAGGACACGTACGGCGCCGCTGATGTGTTGCGCCTGGCCCGTATCGCAAGACCGGAGATCGGCGACAGCGAGGTGCTAGTACGCGTACACGCGGCAAGTGTCCATATTGGCGACTGGCACGCCATGACGGGCCTGCCATACCTGCTGCGTGTCGTGGGCTTCGGCTTCCGTGCGCCCAAGGCTCGCGTTCGCGGTATGGATGTCGCGGGCACTGTCGAAGCCGTCGGCCAGAACGTGACGCAGTTCCAAGTTGACGACGAAGTGTTCGGCACCTGCGCCGGCTCATTCGCTGAGCAAGCCGCTGCCCGCGTCGACACGCTTGCCCGCAAGCCGGCGAATCTCACCTTCGAGCAGACGGCAGCCGTACCCACTTCTGCCGTCGCCGCTCTGCAGGCTCTTCGTGATGCAGGCGGGATCACGACTGGCCAGCAGGTCCTGATCGTCGGTGCATCTGGGGGCGTAGGGCTGTTCGCGGTGCAGATCGCGAAATCCTTCGGCGCTGAGGTGACCGGCGTATGCAGCACGGCGAAGGTGGATCTGGTCCGCTCCGTCGGCGCTGACCATGTCATCGACTACGCCCAAGAGGACTTCGCCCAAAGCGGGCAGCAGTATGACCTGATTCTGGTCATGGGTGGGAACCGTTCGCTGTCACAGCTCAAGAGGGCACTTCGCCCCGGCGGAACGCTCGTACCTGTCGGCACTGAAGGGGGTAATCGGTGGGTCGGCGGCAAGGCCTGGATCCAAGCGATGCTGCTGTCACGGCTGGTACGCCACCTGCGACCGCTGGCATCGGAGCCGAACCAAGCAGATCTGCAATTCCTGGCCGAACTCATTGAAGCCGGCAAGATCACGCCGGTCATCGACAAGACGTTGCCGCTGAGCGAAGTCCCTGACGCGATCCGCTATCTGCACGAAGGAAACGCTCGCGGAAAGGTCGTTATCACCGTCTAAGCGGACTCACCCAGGAGACAGACCATGCATACGCAGCCGCAAGTAACCGCGCCAGATCGACTCAGCCGCAATAACTTCCGGGCGACCGCACGAATCGTCGGAGTGCTCTACCTCGCCGGAATGGTCGTCGGCATTGGGGGGAATACATTCATCCAATCCATTCTTGGCGGGCCAGATCACCTTTCGACCATTGCCGCGAATGGCATGCTGTTGGCCCTCGGCGCTGTGCTTTGGCTCTTCACCGTTGCTGGTGACGCTGCTCACGGGATCTTGATGTTTCCGGTACTCAAGCCACATAGTGAACGGGCCGCAGTGGGCTACCTGGGTGCCAGAATTATTGACGCCACCTTCATTGCCGTCATGGCTCTCTTGATACTCATTCAAATACCGGTCGGTATCGAATACCTGAACGCTGGATCCTCTGACACGTCGTACCTCCAAGCCCTGAGCACTGTGCTCACAAAGGCAAATCTTTACGCGTACGAGTTCGCCATGATCACCGTTGGGGTGGCCGGCTTAATCCTCTGCTTCATGTTCTACCGTGCACAGTTGGTTCCGCGGCTCCTCGCAATCTGGGGCCTCATTGGATACGCGATCCTGCTGCTGGGGTCTGTATTGCAAGTCCTTGGTCTCAACCTGAATTCGATACACGCCATCCCCGGCGGCCTTTGGGAGCTATTCATCGGAGTGTGGTTGATCGCCAAGGGGTTCAGCGCCTCATCTCAGCTCCCATCCGAGCCGACCATCTCAACAAGAACACCCGCCGTCACGCCACCCCTCGTAGGCAGCACTACTCCGTGATCGTCGACGCAGTCGGAAGACGCGTCAGGTACACCATCACCACCCATTGGGTCTCCCCCGAAAGGAACAGACCAATGATATCGATAACACCGCAAGACACATCGCCGGTCCGCCTGACCGGCGAGTAAGATCCGCAAGTCTCACGCGGGCTGTGGCTGGTGAAATGGTTCCTGGCTATCCCCCACTACGTCGTGCTGGCCTTCTTGTGGGTCGCGTTCCTCGTCACCACGGTGATCGCCGGCTTTGCCATCTTGCTCACCGGCCGCTATCCGCGCACGCTGTTCGCCTTCAACGTCGGTGTGCTGCGCGGGAACTGGCGGGTCGCTTTCTACACCTACAGCGCCCTCGGCACCGACCGCTACCCGCCCTTCACGCTGGCCCGTACCGACTACCCGGCCGACTTCGACGTCGCGTATCCCGAACACCTCTCTCGCGGGCTAGTCCTGGTGAAGTCCTGGCTGCTGGCCATCCCGCAGCTGATCATCGTCGCTCTGTTCACCGCCAACATCCCGTTCTGGTGGGAAACGACGAGAAACGACTCCACGTCTGGTTACGAAAGCGCTGCTGGGATCTCGATCCTCGGGCTGCTGGTCGTCATCGGCGGCTTCTTCCTCTTATTCACCAAGAAGTATCCCCAGGGCCTCTTCGATTTCGTCCTGGGCCTCAACCGATGGCTCTACCGCGTCATCACCTACGTCGCGTTGATGCGAGACGAATACCCGCCCTTCCGTCTAGATCAGGGCCAGCACGAGCCCGGCGACGCAGAGCCCGACGGCCCCACCACTAGACCGGACCTCGTTGCCACGCCGGCCTGAGGTACCGCCCGTGCCTGCCGTCACCACCAGTTAGGGAGATCACCAATGAGATCAACCACGAGCGCCTCACCGCGCTATCAGGCAGATAGCACGCCAAGAGCGAACGACCCGACGAGCGCACCCACGGCGGCCGAAGTGTCGCTGCCGCGCCTGTACTTGCTGAGGCTCGGCTACCTCGTGATCGCCGTCGGGCTCGCTCTGACGAAGTGGCCGTTGATCATTAACCATCAGCGGCCCTGGCCGCTGATTGAGGGCGTTGAGACGTGCATGCTGGTGGCGTTGTCGCTCCTTTGGTTCTTAGGGCTTCGCTACCCGTTGCAAATGCTGCCCGTACTGCTGTTCGAAATTGCCTGGAAGTTCATCTGGACGATTGTCGTCGTGCTACCGCTGTGGATGAGCGATCAGCTGGATCCGGCCACTTTGAAGGTGTTCTATGCCTGCCTCGTGGTTGTAATCCCGCTCGCCGTCATTCCCTGGCGTTATGTGATCGCGAACTACGTGACGAAGCCGGGAGATCCGTGGCGCTCGGATCGTATACGCGCAGTCAGTGACCAACCCTGATGGAGCCGATGGCCGGCAGGACAGTGCTGATCACCGGTGCCACGAGCGGCATTGGCCGGGCAACCGCGCTGGGCCTGGCCAGGATGGGTGCGCACCTGGCGATCACGGGCCGAGATCTCGTACGCACTGAGGACGCGGCTCGGGAGATCCGTGCAGCCGTCGGCGGGCGGGTAGAGCTCTTCATCGCAGACTTGTCCTCCCAGTCGGAGGTACGAGAGCTGGCTGAGGAAGTACTGCAGAGCCTTCCTCGGCTCCACGTGCTGATCAACAACGTCGGCGGGTACTTCGACACCCGGCACTTGACCGCAGACGGGCTCGAACGCACCTTCGCCCTCAACCATCTCGCGCCGTTCCTGCTCACCAACCTGCTGCTGGAAAAGCTGAAGCAGAGCGCCTCAGCCCGCGTCGTGACGGTTTCCTCCAACGCGCAGACCACCGGGCGTATCGACTTCAGCAACCTCCAGGGTGAGAAGTCCTACTCCGGGGGACGGGCGTACAGCCAGTCCAAGCTGGCAAACGTGCTATTTAGCTACGAGCTAGCCAGGAGGCTCAAAGGCACCTCGGTCACGGCCAACGCGCTGCACCCAGGCGTGGTGAGCACATCCTTCGGAGCCGAGGATCCCGCCACTGTTCAGCGGATATTCATCCCCTTTCTGCGGCCCTTCATGAAATCCCCGGCTCAAGGCGCCGCCACCTCAATCCGCTTGGCTTCCGCGCCTGAACTCGAACAGGGACCGGCCGGTACTTCGTCAATAGCCACCCCAAGAAATCTTCCGGGCCGAGCTACGACCAGCCCACGGCGGCCCGACTCTGGCAGGTGAGCGCCGATCTGGTCGGTGTCGATTGCACTCTGACAGACGGCCCGCCAGATTCGCCTCCTTCGTCGCTCGCGAACCGGCGTGAGCCTCCTACAAAAATCCAGCCGCGAGCTCCTGCAGTCGGCGAAGCGGCCCGCCCGTCATAGTGCCATCTCACAACGGCCTCCGACGTCGCTGGGCGGCCACTTCATTCACCCAAGATCTAAGGAATAACAACAATGAATCCCGACACCCGGTCGCTGCGCACGGCCAGCCTCATTGCGGGCCTCGGCCTCGCATTGATCGTGGTCCTAGCCCCCTTGGGCAACTTCGTCGCGGTCCAACCTCTCATTACGCCGGGAGATGCGGCCAAGACGGCGCAGGACATCCTCAATTCCGAGGCGCTGTTCCGATGGGGCATCGCCAGCCTGGTGCTTACAGCTGTCCTCGACATGATCGTCGCAGGATCCCTGCTCGTAGTGTTCGCGCCCGTGAGTCGCGGCGTCTCAATGATGGCAGCGTTGTTCAGAGTCGCGTATACGGCGGTCTTCCTGGTGGGCATCACTCAGCTGGTGGTGGCGCTCGGCCTGCTCCGCGATCCAGCCCAAGCAATGCGCGCCATCGATGCGTACAACACAATCTGGCTCGTTGGCTTGATCTTCTTCGGCATTCATCTGATGCTGATCGGCTACCTGGCATACCGATCGGGTTACATGGCGAAGATCTTCGGCATCCTGCTTGTCGTCGCTGGGCTGGGATACCTGGTCGACGGGTTCGGCACTGTGCTTGTCCGGAATTACTCAATCAACATCGCTCAGTTCACCTTCGTCGGCGAAGCGTTGCTCATGTTCTGGCTGCTGATCAAGGGCACTCGCAAAGACTTCAGCAACGGTGAAGTCGACCAAGATCACTATTTAGATCCTGACTCTTTGCCTGGCGACCGCCAGTCGGCGGCTGTCGGGAGCCTCGATAGGCACTCAGCAAGTCAGGCACGGGAATCGATATGACTAACGCCGTTCAACCACTGACGACAGAAGCTGGCAACAGGCCGGGTACGCGTCGACTCTGGATCTGGCCGATCGCGATTCTAATCAGCTTTCCGATCGGTGGATATCTTGCCGATCTCGTCGTTGATGGAGTCGATTCCCTGGGGGCGGCGCTGCTCGGGGGTCTCATCGCGGGATCAGTTATTGGAGTGGCTGAATGGTTCGTCCTCAGGCGGTGGGTGTCGTGGCTCTGGATAGCAGCCACGAGCATCGGAATGGCCGCGGGCCTAACCGCCGGTGCGGCACTCGTCGACTACGGGATAAGTCGAGGGGACATCCTGCTCATGGGTGCGGTCACCGGGCTCGGTGTCGGCGCGCTGCAGGCCTTGGTGCTCGCAAAATCGCAGGTCTCCTGGGCGTTGTGGTGGGCGGTCGCGAACCCACCAGCCTGGGCACTCGGCTGGTTCGTGACCTCGTACGTAATCACGAGAAACATCCAGGACCAGTTCACCAACTTCGGCGCCAGCGGATCGGTAGTCTTCGGACTGCTGACCTGGCTCCTGCTCGCAATGTTGTTCCGAGAGAGAACACCCCAACCCACTCAATGACCGTTCAAAACGCCGCCGCTGCTCTCTTGACCCGCCCAGCAGGGAGCGTTTCGACGACCGTGCTGCGAGGCGACCCTTCCGGAGGCGGCGGGGACGGTCGTTTCAACGTCTGTGCTGCGAAACGTCCCCTGCAGAGTCAAGATCGGTCGAGCGGGTCGGCCGATCCTGCTGCCGATTCCTGCAGCTTGCGCAGGTCGTCCTGTACCCGCTGCGGCTCGTCTGTTAGTGGCATGTTCTTGACGTCGTACGTGCCGTCGGGCGACCCCGGCGGATCTGCCTGCAACGGTGAAAACAGGGCGTCGAAGTCCTCCGTGGCCGGCCCGCGCTCAGCGATGAGCTCAAACGTCTTGCGCACTGCTGCATCCGAGCCCAGGCTTCGAACAGGACTTGTGCGATCTGGCGCCGGGCCACGGCACCATCGCTGGGGTCGCCGGCATGCCGCGTGTCGCCCTGCAACAACACGAGTCGCAGTTCATCGGGCTGGTTGTAATCGAACCATCCGGGCCGCACGATCGTGTACGGATGCCCACTGGCCCGGACCAGTCGCTCAGAGCGGCGCTTCCAGTCGTGGGCCTCGGTGGCGCGGTTGTAGGCGCCGGTGCGATTGGTGACGCCGATCGACGTCATGAGGGCGATGCGCGCCGGCTGGGCGCCAAGAGCGATCAGGACGTTGCGTACGCCGCCGTAGTCGACGGTCTCTGCTCCGGTCTTGCCGGCGCCATCTGAGCCAAGGGTGAACACAATGCCGTCGATCCCGGCAACGGCAGCCGACAACGTCTCGGGCCGCGTGACATCACCGACGACGATGTCAGCTTCTGCTGGCAGCCGCCGGGCCTTGTCCGGGTCGCGCACCAGAGCGCGCGTCGGGTACCCCTCTCGGATCGACTCCTCGACAACATGACGTCCGATGCTGCCGGTTGCACCGACGACTAGCACGCTCGTGGGACGAATGATCATGACTCCCCTCGTTATACGCCCCAAACCAATGGCCTTGATAGCAATCGCGCGGGTAGTTCCGCTGTGTCGGCGATTCCGCCTCGATATTCAGCGGGCGACAGTAGGAGCGGTCAGGTCGTTCGGATGCAGGCCTATGCCGATCCAGCTGAAGCAGTAGCGGTGAACCCCTGAGCCGAAATGGTGATCGCCCCGCGGCTGAGACACTGAGTGGTAGAACCCCGCCCTCGGGCCCGAGCTCAGGCCCAGGCCTCGCGAGAGGTGGTCACTGTGGTGTCCCTGTCAGCCGACTCATCGATGGCCAGCGCGATCAGCTGGTCCTGAGCCCCCTCGGCCAGCGGATAAGGCTCCGGCCCCTCACCCCGGACCCAACTCGCGGTGCGTTCCAGCAGGGTGGCCATGGCAATCTCGTCGTCCATCCACCGCCGACCGAGATAGGGGTTGCGATACAGCACCTCGGAGCCGAGGGAGATGTGCTCAGTGTCGTAGCCGATCAAGTCAAGGTCGTACCCAGTCTGCCGGCGCACCAGAGGGGTACGCACCAGCGTGCGGAGACCAGTCATCCGTACCACCTCGTCGTTATGCAGCTCGCCTGCCGATCCCCGTACGGTGAGTCGCCGGAACCGAAGCTGGTTGCGCGTCTGCTGCTCGGTGAAGTCGTAGACGCCCGAGCGTCCGTTCCCGAAGTCGAGGGTCGCAATCGTCGTAGTTGTAGGGTGCGGCTCTTCGTCGTCGGTCCAGCCGGAGCGGCTCAGCGGACTAACCAGCGGCGCAGTGAAGCGGGTGGCTCGGACTGCAACCGGCCCGCGGCCGGCGGCGAGCAGACCGCGGATCAGGGCAACGGCGTGGTACTGCTGCGTCGAGGAGACCTGTACCTGGGTGGGGGTGCCGATGGCACCGCGGGCCACCAGCGCTGCCCGGGCGGCATGCGAAGGCATTATCGGGTACTGCTCGGCCACCTGGACCAACGCCGAGTCGCCGACGGCCGACCACAAGGCG
>DATDKX010000022.1:0-4455 GCA_036519615.1 Propionibacteriaceae bacterium | reverse complement strand
ATCGAGGCCCACCTCACCATAGTGATGGCCGCCCTGGCCGTGAGCCGCTGGCTCGAACGTGTCACCGGCTGGTCGATCAAGAAACTCGTCCAGACGCTACGCCGCTACCGCAGCATCGCGGTGAAGACCGGCGACCACATCCTGCACGCCGGCACCCCGCTCGACGACGACGCACGAGCCGTCGTCAACGCCATCAAGACCGCAGCGGCTGGACACTAATTTGAGCCAAGTCAGGCTCTGCAATCCGGGAGCTTGCGCGCACATTGAGCGCTTGTCGAGAGTCTGACCGACATCGGCCAGGAGTCGGGACCACGGTCGTAGCTGACGACACCGCCAAGGAGAGCCGGTTCACTGGCAAGATCAACTGGGTGCAGATGAGGTCGGTACTGACGACTACGACCACTTCATCGACCCCGAGGAACGGTTGCGTGTCGCCACGGCCAGGCGGTAGCCAGCATGGTCTGGCAGCTGCTCCTTGGTTGCCGGGCCTGCCTGTTGTATTAGTCCCGCGCTAGAACCCCTGATTATCGCCGGGGACAAACATCTCCGTCGCCGTCGGCCTTTCACACAATCACCCCTCGTGATCACCTCCCTCTCGTCCGTCCTGGCATGAATGTGATGGTCAACGATTCCACGAAATCGTACCGGCTGATCATCTTGTTGTTGATCATGCTTGCCATCTCTCTGACCCTGTTGCGTTGGGTTCGCAAATAGGGCTGGTGTTGATCAGTCGACTTTGGGGGTGGTGTGAGAAAAGATGATCGCTCAGGCGACGGCGGGTTAAGACCTTAGATGATCAAGTCTGCGCTGCTTCGGGACGCTCTTTAGCTTTTTACAGCCAGTTGCGCCGTTTGAACAACAAGTAGAGGCCGACCGACGACAGCACCATTGCGAGCAGCGCGAGAGGGTATCCGATGACCCAGTGCAGCTCGGGCATGTGGTCGAAGTTCATGCCGTATACGGTGCCGATCAGGGTGGGGGCGAAGAAGATGCCCGCCCAGGCGGAGATCTTTTTGATTTCTTCGTTCTGGGCGTAGCTGGCCTCGGTCAGCTGTTGTACCTTTTCGTTCTGCGCCTGGCCCAGGAGTGTTGACTTGACGCTGAGGACTGTCTGGTAGAACTCGATCACGCCGTGGAGATATTCCGTCTCGCCGTCGGCCAGGCTGCGGACTCGGTCGAACTGCTGCGCATTATCTGCCACCAGCTGTCTGCCCTCGGTTGAGATGCCAGTCAAGGTGGTCATGCTGTGGTAAATCGCGCCACTTTGGGCGCCCATGGTGCGTACGGCAAGGAGGCCGTGCCGGGCAAGAAACAGTTCGTCGAGGTACTTCTCGGGATCGCCGACGTTCCCGCCGGTTAGCCGCTGCTCAAGCTGCCACACATCCTGGGTCATGGTCTCGATGAAGTCCTCCTGCTCGCGGGTCAACACCGTGACGATGGCGTGGGAAAGCTGAGATGCTGTGGTCGGCCGCAGCCGCCCGGCTTGGATTCGCTGAAGCACGGTGCGGGTCTCACGCATGGCAACGTCTGGGTGGACGGCCGGATTGGTGGGTCCATGCACCGTCACCAGGTAGCGGAGACCGACGAACTGGTCCAACTCGATGTAGTGCACATGCCCGTGCTTTCCTCGTTCGGGCGCATGCAGGATGACAAACACGTGGTCGTGGTAGGCGTGCATCTTCGGGACACGGTTACGCTCCATGGCGTCCTCCACGGCCAGCGGGTGAAACCGGAACACCTCCGAGAGCACACGCACTGCCTCATCGTCCCAGGCGGGGATGTCCACCCACACGAGACCGTCGTCACCCTGAAGTAGCAGCGGCAGCTCCTCGACGCCACGCTCCTCAACCCCACTCTTAGTAACGAGGCGAACGTCCATTCGACCCACATCCCTCAGCCATGCTGCCGCGGTCGGCTTGTCTTCGGCGCTGTAACCGCCCCGCCGCGCGCCCATGCTAGCCACTGTTGCCTGGCAACTTCTTGATGGAATACGGCCTTCGGCTTGACGGCGAACGCGTCTATATCCGCATCATCTGGTTTGGCCCCTGGTGGACGGTTTAGCGAATCAGGCCGGCGATGAGGTTGACCGAGCCCGCCACGATAGCGGTGCCGAACACATACGACAGCAGAGCATGGGAGAGCACTGTACGCCGGATCCGTCGATCACGGATCGTGGTGTCGGACACCTGATAACACATGCCGATGGTGAAGGCAACATAGGCGAAGTCGCGATATGTAGGCTCCTCCGGTCCGGCCGGGTCCTCGAAGGCGATCCCTGGGTCCTTCGATCCGAAGTGCAGATCGGCGTAGCGCAGGGTGAAAACTGTATTAACCACCGTCCACGACAACACGACCGTTAGCACCGCGAAGCCGATGAGCAGCACCTGAAGCGCGCCGCCCTCCCGCCCCGCAAGGGTGAGGGCGAAGCCGACACCGAGGAGGCTGGCAACACTCGCGCCAAGCAACAGCGCTGTCGCCGACCCGCGGTTCTCGTCTTCGCGTTTGGCCAGCTGCGCGGCGCGCGGGCCGTCGGCACGCATGATGATTGGCCAGACGCTTAAGAGGAAGGCGAGCGCGGCTACATCCCAACCTGTCACCACCGCGACGGCCCAAGGCACGAGCGACAGGAGCGCAGCAGCGACGATTAGCCCGCTGGTGCCGACGATGACGGTTCGGCGCATAGCTGGGGCGTGCCATCCCAGCCATCGGTGGTAGCGGGTCGGTGGTGGAATGGCGGTCATGGCTTGAGTGTTGCGGATCGCATCGGGCTATGCCATGACTGCTGGTCGCCAGGCCACTCCCTGCACACGCGCTGCTCATGGTGCCCCGCACCGACTTCTAGCGGTCCCATGCGCGAGACCGAGGCGGTCGCGGCACGGGATAGTGAGCGCCGGCTGTTCACTACGTAAAAGCGCCTTGCCCAGCCCTGGTGTGTTTGGATGAGCTGCCATCGACGGCACCGTTGCCGGCCGGCGTCGAGGCCCCGGCGCGGACGCCGAAATCGTCACCATCCCCGTTGGGGCAGTCACCGTCTCGCCATCCCCGACCGCGAAAGCGCCGAGGTGGGCGGCCTGCAGAACACCGTCACACCCCTCGGGGTGGCTGGTGCTGCCTGAAGACGACGGACCTCACGGACAAACGACGGACAAATGATCAATGGCATGGCCGCTGAAGGGCGCGATCAGGCCCTTGACCGGCTACCGCGGGCCGGGCTTTGCCATCTTGGTTTCCCTCGATGAAGTTGATCTTGGTGGTTCGCAGTGTGTCGATCGTGATGACGCTCAACTGGGCCACAGTGCTCCGCGGCGTGACCGCCGCCAAGCCAACCGCCAGCGCCTCCGCCAACGTGATCATGCCCTAGGAAGGCGCGTATGACTCAACGCCCTCCACCCGGTCGCTCTCTCAAGCGTGGGGGACGATCAGTCGGCCCTGCTCGGTTGCTCAGGGAGCGGGCGCTTGCCTCGGTCGACGACCCGAACACCACGCTGGCGATCTTGGAGTGGGGCGCTGAAGATGGCTGCGCCGTAGACGACTGGGACGCGATAGCTCAGGGCACGCCGGGGCTTGGTTGGACAGTCTCGCACGAAGCGATCTGGTCCTCGCTGCTGATGGACCCGCCCCGGTGTTCAGGACCGAGGTGATGTGCCAGAACGTCCCGACGCCCGGCGAACCCGTTACCCCGCTGCCGTGGTCCTCCTGCGCGGACCCCGCCCAGACCATCAGGGGCGCCGAGCGCCTTCACTGATCATGAGCCGGATAACCGGTTCGCCCAGTGTGTGTGACTCAATGCCGGGGGTTTGATTCGCTGGAACCGCCGGTAAAAATCGAACCGGCTCCGCTCCGCGACCGGCGGGACCTGATTGTCGCCGGGACAACATCTCCGTCGCCGTCGGCCTTTCATATAATCGACCATCTGATGGCAGGCGCCCCCTGAGGAGGAAGCAACGAAATGCCGAGAGCCATCCCGGACTCCGATCACCAGCTGCCCGTTGTGACGACTGCTCGGAGTGACGCCGCCACGGCGCCCGGCACCATGACGACTACGGTGGTCAGGGCATTAGCGCGCGTACTCACCGGCGCGGTCTACATCGCCGGTGGGTACGCGGTCGTTCAGGCCCCCGGCGGGCGAGTCGGCAAGGCCGCCGACACTCTCGCCAAGATCCGACGCGTGGTACCACTTCCCATCGATGACGAGCTGATCGTCCGCGTCAATGGTGGAGCTCAGCTGGTAGCCGGCGCCGCCCTTGCTCTTGGTATCAAACCGAGATTCTCTGCTGCAGTCCTCGCCGCATCCCTGCTGCCGACGACGATCGCTGGGCATGCGTTCTGGACGGTTGACGACCCGTCAGAACGGCAAGTGCAACAGGTGCAATTTCTAAAGAACATGGCCATGCTCGGCGGACTGCTGTTCGCGCTGATCGACTCACCACCATCGGCTCGATAGAACTACATAGC
>DATDKX010000021.1:0-17342 GCA_036519615.1 Propionibacteriaceae bacterium | reverse complement strand
GAGGTCGAGAGCCTGGCTGATCGCGGCGCGGTAGTTGATCAAGCCGAAGTCCATCGGCACCGGGAAGGTCATCACCTGACCCGTCGCCGGGTCTTCATCACGCAAATAGTTCTTGACGTGCCAGTAGTTGGTGTACGGCAGCACCTTGTCGAGCATGTCTGGCACCGACTCGATCGGGCGGTGCAGCCGAATGAAGTTGCCGATATCAGGGTTCAGGCCGCACGCGTCGTGTCCCACTTCGTTGAGGAATTGCACCGCGCCGTCGCAGGTCCCGACGTAGGTGTCCTCATACATCTCCAGGGTGATCTGCTGGCCGTTGCCGGCGGCGTGCTCGGCCAGCTCACGGATTAACGACACGGCGCGGCTGCGCGCCTCCGGCGATTCATCGTCATGCCAACCATCGACCAGCCAAAACCACAGCGCGCGCTGCTGTTGTTCGGTGAACCCCTGAAAGAAGCCGAAGCTGACCAACGGCACGCCCAGCTCCGCCGCCTTGTCGAGCAGCCGGTGGCTGTAGGCGAGGTACTCCTCGCCATGTTCGGGATCCATCACGCTGCGACGCGAAGTCGAAATGGCGGGAATGGTCAAGCCGACGTCGCTGAGCACGCTCTTGAAATCAGACAGCCGCTCCGGGGTGAGATCGCCGACCCGGACCCAGGTGTCGGTGGGGTCGACCTCGGTGAAGCCGATCCGCCGCACCAGCCGTAGGTGCTTGGCCCATTCCTCTGGTTCGGCGTCGTGGATAGGGCCGCCGCGGGAATCCGTGCTGCCGAACGGCAGCATGGCGGCTGCGATCGGCCATGTCTCAGCGCTGTACGGGGAATTGCTCATGAGTCGCTTCCTCCCTGTGGGGCTGGCCCGAGCTCCTGCAACAGCTGGCCCAGCCGCGCATACGCGGTGTTGCGGTAGGCCACCAGCGCGGCCTGGTCGCCGGCCGGGATGACGAAGCCGCCGCCCTGCTTCAGTCCGTACCGGCCGCTCTCGACCAGCTCGGTGAGCAGAGCCGGCACGGCCAGCCGGTCGCCGTAATGCGCCTGGAGCGTACGGAAGCCGTCCCGGTAGACATCTAGCCCGGCCATGTCGGCGATCGCAAAGGGACCGAAGAACGGCAGCCGGTAGCCGAACGTGGTGCGGACGATGACGTCAATGTCCTCCGGTGTCGCCACGCCCTCCTCGACGAGATTGACCGCCTCCCTCAGCAGCACATACTGCAGCCGGTTGAGCACGAAGCCGGCCTTATCGTTGACTCGCGCCGTCAGCTTGCCCGTCCGGCGAATGAGGGCTTCGCTCGCTTCAATGACGCCCTCATCGGTTCCGGAGTGAGTAATCAATTCAACCCCGGGAATGAACGGCGCAGGGTTGGAGAAGTGGACGCCGAGGAAGCGCTCGGGGTGCGTCAATCCAGCAGCAAGATCACCAATCGGCAGCGTCGAGGTGTTGCTGCCGATCACTGCGTCTGGGCGGGCCGCCCCCTCAATGCCGTGCAGCACGGGCCCCTTGACTTCGGGCCGTTCGAGGACCGCCTCTTCGATAAAGTCTGCGTCCGCGACAGCCTCGGCCACGCTGTTGGCGGCTCGGAGGTTCTTCCGAACCAGTTCCGCTGATCCCGGGTCTAGCAGTCCTCGGTTCTCGAAGTCCTCAGCCTCTTGGCGAAGTCGATCGAGTTGTCGCGCTGTGAGGGCCGGGTCCGCGTCCATGATCACCACATCCATGCCCGCCATGCCGAACACCTGCGCGATGCCGCCCCCCATGTAACCGGCACCGATCACCGCGATGTGTTCGATCTGTTCGGTCATTTGTCAACGACCTTCCACGGGGCACGATCGTCCATTTCGGACAACGGCACGCCCGCCCACTGGAGTCGGCTTAGGTGTGTTGCTATCTGTTTACTGCCAGGCGGCCCACGGCGTCCAGTGCCTCAGCTACCCCAATCCTCGCGTATCAATCAAAGAGACTCCCCCGCCCAGGCTGGATGTTTGGCATCTCGGTAGTCTCACAGGAACAGCTGGCCCCAACGAGAAGGTTTACCGTGACCGCTGGTCCCCCACCTGCACCGTCGTCTCAGTCTGTCGGCGCCATCCCGCTGGACCGACTGCTCGCCGGCCAGCCACCCATTCTCGATGTCGGTGCCAACCTGGACCAGGTCCGAAAGGGCCGGCGGGTGGTGTTTCTTGATGACGATCCCACCGGTACTCAGACGATTGCCGATCTGCCCGTGTTGACGAGCTGGACGGTCGCGGACTTGCAATGGGCGCTGCAACAGCCAACTACAGGCTTCTTCGTGTTGACCAATACCCGGAGCCTTTCTGAGGCCGATGCGGCCGAACGCAACCGGCAGGTGGTCGACGCCCTGCATCAGGCGGCAACTCTCGAAGAGGTGCCCTATGTGATCGCGAGTCGTAGCGACTCCACATTGCGCGGCTACTTCCCTCTTGAGACCGACGTCCTGGCCTAGGAGCTGGCCGCGCGCGGAACCGTGGTCGACGGCGTGATCATCTGCCCGAGCTACGTCGAGCCCGGGCGCCTCACAGTCGACTCGGTGCATTGGGCCCGGACAGCCGAGGGCATGATTCCGGTCTCCCACAGCGAATTCGCCAAAGATGCCAGCTTCGGATATCGCAACTCCGACCTGCGCGACTGGGTCGAGGAGAAGACAGCCGGCCGAATCCCCCGCGACCAGGTCGCCACGATCACGTTGACCGACATTCGAGTCGGTGGGCCGGACCGGGTTCAAGAGATCCTGGCCGATCTGCGTAACGGCCAACCGGTAGTGGTGGACACAGCCGCTGACGCCGATCAGCAAGTCGTGGTTCTTGCACTGCTGCGCGCCGAGGCAGCCGGTCAGAACTTCATCTACCGAATCGGACCGTCGTTCGTACGTGCCCGTACCGGCCAAACTGCCACACCGCCTGCCAACGCCCAGCGGCTCCAGGAAATCCTGTCTAAGCAGCCGACGAATACCGAGGACGTCCGCCCGGCTACGAAGCACGGGCTGATCGCTGTCGGCTCCCACGTGGGGCTCACCACCCGCCAGCTCGACCGGCTACGCGACCGGGACAAGATCATCGAGCTGGAGCTCGATGTCCCGACTCTGCTCGACGACAGCGCCCGTGACCGCCACGTCAACGATGTCGCCGGGCAAGCCGCGAACGCGCTGCGAAACAATGACGCCGATAGCGACATCGTGATCCGGACCAGTCGAACGCTGGTGACCGGCGGCGATGCCGTGCGCAGTCTGATGATCGCCCGTACGGTCAGCGCCGCGCTCGTCGGCACCGTGCGCGAGATCGTCAGCGAAGTCAGGCCAGCTTTCGTCTTGGCCAAAGGCGGCATTACCTCGTCTGATACCGCGACCGAGGGCCTGGAGATTCAGCGCGCCTGGTGCCGCGGCACGATGCTGCCAGGCATCATCTCGCTCTGGGAGCCTGTTACCGGGCTTGCTCAAGGCATCCCCTACATCGTGTTCGCCGGAAACGTGGGTGATGACGATGCGCTCGCGGCGGTGGTCGACACGCTGCGAAGTGTCTGAACGCGTCCTCAGTTCCAAAGGAGAGTCCACGCCGTGTCCGAGACCCGAACCAACATCGCCGTCATCGGCCTGGGCGCTATGGGCCTACCCATGGCCACGCACCTGGCGACCGCCTTCTCCGTCACCGGGTTCGACCCCTTCGAGCCGCGCCGGCAGCTCGCTGGGGAACATGGCATCGTGGCCGAGGCCACTCCGGAAGGTGCCAGCAAGAACGCTGACATTGCCTTACTCGCGGTTCGTGATCAAGGCCAAGCCGAATCCGCACTCTTCGGCGATGACGGAGTGTTGGAGTCATTGAGACGCGGCTCTCCGGTGATCTTGACCAGCACCATCGGCCCCGAGGCCGCGCGCGCATTGGCAGACAGGCTCGAGGATGCCGGGTACCCGCTGGTCGACGCACCGATCAGCGGCGGCCCTGTCAGGGCCGGAAATGGCGATCTGCTCATAGTGGTGGGAGCGACGAAGGATGCGCTGGCGACGGCCCAGCCAGTGCTGGACCACCTCGCCTCCACCCTGACAATCGTCGGTCCACGCCCGGGTGACGGGCAGGCCCTGAAAACCATCAATCAGCTCCTCGCCGGAGTTCACATTGCCGCCGCAGCTGAGGCGATCGCGCTCGCCCGCGGGCTAGGACTCGATCCAGCGGTGGTGATCAGCGCGCTGTCCGAGGGCGCGGCAGGCTCATTCATGTTCTCCGACCGTGGCCCTCGCATGCTGCAGGCCTATACCGGCGGCGCCGAGGTCAAATCGCGAGTCGACATCTTTGTCAAGGACATGGGCATCGTGACCAACGTCGGTCGGGCGTGCCACGTCCCGCTGCCGCTGGCCGCCGCTGCCGAACAGCTGTACCTGATCGCCGAAGCCGCCGGGCTCGGTGCCGAGGACGACTCAAGTGTGGTGACCATCCTGTCGCCGAACGTCAGCAAGGACTCCGGTTAAGAGCATCCGCAATCTGCCCTGAGCCTGTCGAACGGCACCTCCAGCGGACCTCGACAAGCTCAGCTCTCATCTTGTTGGTTACTCGACAATGCCCGTGCCGTCTTCCTATGGGAGAACGTATCCAGGATCGAAGTTTGTCGCATGTCTGTCTATCGCCTGAACCGCCTCTTCAACCCGCAGTCGGGGAGAGCCCTCGACGTGGCTGTGGACCACGGCTTCTTCGGTGAGCGATCCTTCTTGACCGGCATCGAGGACATGGATGCGGTGGTTCGGACCTTGATAGCGGCCAATCCCGATGCCGTACAGCTGACGTTGGGCCACGCCGGCCTCCTGCAGGCCGTTCCGGGAAAGCAGAAGCCGGCCCTGGTCTTGAGGAGTGACATTGCGAACGTCTACGGGAATCCGCTGGATGAGCACCTGTTCAGCCACCACATCCCAAATGCGATCGAGGAGGCCGTCCGTCTCGACGCGGTCGCAATCTGCGCCAACCTCATGCAGCTGCCGGGGCGGCCGGAGGTGCGGGAGGCCAATGTCCGCTCGATCATGGCCCTGCGGGCCGAGGCCACCAAGTACGCCATGCCGCTGATGATCGAACCGCTCGTCATGAAGGACAATGCCGTCGCGGGAGGCGGATACATGACGGTGACACCGACAAGATCATGACTCTGGTCCGCCAGGCCCGGGAGCTGGGTGCCGATATGATCAAGGCCGACCCGACCGACAACGTTGAGGACTATCACAAGGTGATCGAGGTCGCGGGCGACGTTCCCGTCCTCGTACGCGGCGGGGGACGCGTCGACGACCGCACCCTGCTCGAGCGGACGGCAGCGGTGCTTGCCCAGGGCGCCCGCGGCATCGTGTACGGCCGGAACGTGGTGCAGCACGAAAACCCGTCCGGAATCACCCGAGCACTGATGGCGGTGCTCCACGACAAGGCCAGTGTCGACGACGCCATGCGGTTGGTGGGAGAAGCGTAGTGACCAAGATCGTGAACGTGGCCATCGTGGGCGGCGGACTCATGGGACGAGAGATCGCCGCGGCGCTGCAGCGTTGGCCCGCACTGACCGATCACCCGGTACGTCCACAGCTCGTGGCTGTCTGCGACATCAACCCGGCAGCCCTGGACTGGTTCGACCAGATACCCACTGTGACCCGGAAGGTGACGGACTACACCGACCTCCTGGGCGACGATGCGATTGATGTGCTCTACATCGCCGTACGTCACGACCTGCATCGGCAGCTCTACGTCGACACCATCCAGGCGGGCAAGAGCCTGCTCGCCGAGAAGCCGTTCGGCATCGATGCGTCCGCCGCGGAGGCAATCGTGGTGGCCGCAGCGACCAACCCGCAGTCATTCGTGCGGTGCGCCAGCGAGTTTCCGTTCTTCCCAGGCGCGCAGGTAGCCGTCAACTATGTGCGCTCCGGCGCCCTGGGCAGGATCATCGAGGCTCGCTGCGCGTTCCTGCACGCCAGTGACCTCGACGTCAACAAGCCGATCAACTGGAAGCGGCAGGCACGGTACTGCGGCGAGGCCGGCGTCATGAACGATCTTGGGCTGCACGTGTGGCATCTGCCATTGCGACTTGGCTGGGCGCCAGAGCGGATCTTTGGGGTGCTCCAGGACATCGTGACCGAACGACCGGCCGCGAACGGAGGCCGGGAGCGCTGCGACACCTGGGATAACGCAGTCCTGCACGGGTGGGTGAGCACGGATGGCTACTCGTTCCCGTTGACGACCGAGATGAAGCGGATCGCCCCGGGAGAGAAGAACACTTGGGAGTTCGAAGCGCTGGGCCTGGATGGCGGGGTGCGATTCTCGACTAAGAATTCGAAGCAGGTAGAGGTCTTCTCGGTCGTTGACGTGCCCGGCGGTGCTCGTGAACAGGTCTGGTCCTCCCTAGACACCGGCAGCCAGTCGGTATGGCCGACGGTGACCGGCCCTAACTTCGAGTCCGGCTTCTCCGACGCCATGGTGCAGATGCTGGCCGCGTTCCTGGCCGAGCGAGAGGGAGCTCTAGGGGACCGGTTCGGTTGCGCCACACCGGATGAGGCCGCCCTAACGCATGCGATCTACCGCGCGGCGATCCAATCGCACGACACGGGCGAGGTCGTACGGATAGGCAGGTGATGGCTGTGCACTCGGTACTCGTCGCCGGGCACCTTTGCATCGACATCACTCCCGAGCTCAGCCGTGTTCCCGAGCTAGTGCCAGGCCAGCTGTACGAGATTGGCTCGGCACAGCTCACCCTCGGCGGATGCGTCGCGAACACCGGCCTCGCCCTCGCTGCGGCAGGTGTGCCGACCCGCGTATGCGGAATGGTTGGCAACGACCCGCTTGGCGAGATCATCCGTCGCTTGCTCGCCGAACACGGAGTCGACATGGGAGGCGTCACAACCAGGCCAGGGGCAGCGACTTCGTACACCATCGTCTTACAACTGCCTGATCATGATCGGACGTTCTGGCATCACCCCGGAGCGAACGCCGTGTTCACAGGCCATGAGGTGAACCTGGACGGAGTGGACATCCTGCATCTCGGTTATCCACCACTGCTGCCGGCGCTGCTGACCGACGACGCTGCGCCCCTCCTCGACCTGCTCAAGGAGGCCCGCAGTCGACAAATCACTACCTCGCTCGACCTTGCCGTGGTGGATCGGCGTTCTAGAGCCGCCGAGGTGGACTGGCGCCGACTCTTCGCCCGGATCATGCCATACGTCGACATCGCCACGCCGAGCATCGACGATCTAACGTCGGCGCTCGGCATCGCCCGAACGCCCGAGGACGATCTTGTGGAGGAATGCGCTCGCCGTCTGGTAGACGATGGATGCGCCGTCGCCGTGGTGTCGGCGGGTGCGCGAGGAGCGTACGCGGTCAGCGCTGGCGCCGATCGGCTCGCGATGGCCGGGGCCGCTCTCTCGTCAATCCGGTCTACGTGGAGCTCGACAGCGGAGTGGGTACCGGCGGCTGCACCAAGGCGCGTCGTCAGCACGACCGGAGCGGGCGATGCCGCCAGCGCCGGACTCCTCTACGGCCTTGCACAAGGAACGGGCATTAGGCGGGCAACTCGCCTCGCTGCACGGTTCGCAGCGGCCAACCTCGAGGGGAAGCGACCTTCGGCGGAGGAGGCGAGCCGCTGGGCCGACGAGCTGGCCGCAGCAGGCGTGGACTGATCGGTGGGAGCACCTCAGGGTGGGAAGGTGGAGCGGTGATCGACTTCAACCACAGACCCGTGCTGGTGACTGGTGCCACAGGCGGCATTGGTAGCGAGACCGTTCGGCAGCTCATTACTGCCGGAGCAGATGTGATCGCGAGCGGACGGTCAGAGGTGGCTTTGAGCGCCGTCGCAGATGAAACTGGTGCGCGAACCCTGGCATTCGACGTGACATCCGAAGAGAGCGTCCGCGCCGCTCTGGAAGGACTCGATCTGTACGGCGTAGTCAACTGCGCTGGTTTCGGCGGCGAGATCGCCACTCCGATGGACACCGACATCGGCGTCTTCGACAAGGTCATCGCCATCAACACCCGAGGCGCCCTACTCGTCACCAAATACGCCGTCCGGTCGATGATTCGTCTCCGTTGGGGCGGGTCGATCGTCAACGTCTCAAGTCAAGCGAGCCTCGTCGCCCTGCCGGGCCACATTTCGTACGGCGCATCCAAGGCGGCTCTGGACAGCATCACCCGGGTGTCGGCCTTGGAACTGGGCAAGTACAACATCCGCGTCAACGCGGTGAATCCCACCGTGGTCATGACGCCAATGTCGGCGTGGTATTGGGGTCGGGATGATGTCGGAGGGCCATTTCTCGAGCAGATGCCACTGGGACGTTGGGCAACTGAGGCCGAGATCGCCGCTCCGATTGTGTTCTTGCTCAGCGATGCCGCCTCGATGATCACCGGCGTATCGCTGCCCATAGACGGCGGCTACTCCAGTCGCTAATCCCGTCCGTACATTGAATCACTCGCGAGCGCAGTTGCTCCAACTCATTGACACCAACATCGGCGGCGTCATGCGCACGATCCATGCGACGCTGAGATACATGATCGCCGCCGGAACCGGCGACATTGTCGTGACCGGCTCGGTCTCGGGTCACCAGGCCATCCATTGGGAGGCGGTGTACTCCGCATCCAAGCACGCCGTACAGGCGTTGATGCACACGCTTTGGCGGCAACTGATCGGAACCGGCGTTCGAATCGGGGCGGTTGCGTCAGGCGTCGTGCTGAATGATCGTTGTCAGGTCACAGACAGCGCGGCGGTCGCCGAGGGCGTCGCTGGCGGAACTGGGCTGGCGTCAGAAGATGTCGCCGATGCCGTGTTGTACATGGTGACAAGGCCGCGCCACATCAACATCCGCGATCTTGTCATGCTCCCGATCAATCAAGAGATCTAGAACGGCGCCCATCTCACTCGGTGCCGGGGTGCTGCAACATGGCGCGCGCCAGGGCGGTACGGCGTATCTGCTCATCGTCGCGAGTGTCGATGCGTTCGACGCTTTCCTCTGTCATGGGAACAACGTTTCCGAAGCTGAGCGTCGCACCGAGAATCCGACTCACCTTGTCAGCCATTTCCGTCAGCTGCAGCGCCTGCGTCGCGCTGGCGCCGAGGGCAAATAAGCCGTGATTTCCCAGGTAGATCACTCGCGGCATACCCCACTGAGCTGCATGCCGTGCTAGCCGTGCACGTACGTCTCGCGCCAGCACCACTCCCCGGATCCGAGTAGGAAACGAGCAACGCGCGCCGCCCAATCACCACCACCTGGTCCGGGAAGATTGGCGGTCCAGCAAGCACATCCGCACGATCGGAACACAGCAGCGCATTCACAGACTCCGGATGCGTATGGGCCACTGCCGTGCCACCGGCGTCCAGGACACACACCACATGCAGCAGGGCCTCCACAGACGGACGCATGCCTTGCTCGATCTCTAGTTCGTCGAAGTAACGCGCCACCTCGGCGTCGCCGGCTTGCGAATCGTCGACGATGTCAGACAGCCGTCTCAGACTGACCACGACAAAGTCCTCTGCCGAGGCATGGCGGAGCGACCGGCCCGTGGCCTTGACAGCGAGTTGATCTTCAGCGACTCGCTGGGAGGTGTTGCCTTCTGCCAAGATGGCAAATCGGCGCCAGGGTTCACCGAGTGTGCGGGACAGCTGGACTAGATCGGTCAGGTCGTTTGCCGCGGTCATGCATTGCACCCGGAAGTGGGAACGGTGCTGTCTAGTTGCTGCCAGAAGCGTCGTACGGCTTGGTCGTTCGACGGGGTGAGCAATCCCCCATCTGAGCTTCGCTGCAGCACTGCCTGCGCCTCGGCTTCATCCGCCAGATCTCCTAGCGCAACAGCCTGGGCGGCCAGGCTGCCGAGCGAGGTTGCTTCGACAGGGCCGAAGCGCAACGCGCGTCCGCAGGCGTCAGCGGTGAGCTGGCGCAGGAGCGGGTTCAGTGATCCGCCTCCGATCATGTGGACTTCCTCCACGCGTTTGCCCGTCAGCTGCTCACAGAGATCGATAGTGCGTCGGTACGTAAGTGCGAGACTTTGCAGGATGCAGCGGGTGACTTCGGCCGGTGACTCGGGGGACGCCATGTCAGTGGACGCGCATTGCATCCGGACAGTGCGTAAGACGTCGTCGCTCGAGACGAGCTCGGGAGAGCTAACGTCGAAGGCTGCTGGTAGCGGACCAACAGCCGCGGCGTCACGCAACAGGCTCTCGATGGGGACGCTCTTGCCTTGCCCCTGCCACTGGCGTATGGCCTGTTCAAGCAGCCACAGTCCTGTGAGATTACGCATGAAGAGTGTCGTGGCGCCTCGTCCGGCCTCGTTCGTGAAGCCGGCAACCAACGCGTCGCTTGTGACGATGGGAGCAGCTAGCTCGACGCCCACCATCGACCATGTGCCCGATGACACGAAGGCAGTGTTGGGGCGACCTGAAATCGCCGCCACCGCCGAAGCCGTGTCATGCGATGCCACGAGTACAAAGGGCCATTGATTGCGGGCACCGACCTTCGCCGCAAGTTCCTTATCGAGCTCAGCAATCACAACGCCGTTGTCCATGACGGGCGGGAAGAGCGAGGCGCCGACGCCGACAGCGTCCAACAAAGCCATGTCCCACGTGCCGGTGCGAAGGGCGACAAGACCTGTAGTGCTGGCTATCGACCGCTCGGCCGTCCGGACACCAGTCAGCAGCGCACACCACAGGTCGGCCACCAATAGCGCTCTCACGCCTTCCGATATGGCGGCGGAATCGAGAATCTCGCGAATGCGAAACACAGTGTTGATCTGCTGTGGAAGCACACCGGTACGCTCAAAGAGCTCTTCGGCCCCTAGCCGATCGAGCAAGGCCTGCGCGGCCTCCGGGGACGCAGCGCGGTAATGCTGAATGGGAGCCAACAAGTTGTTGTCTTGGTCGAGGAGCCCGACGTCCACGCCCCAGGCGGTCACACCTATGCTGCCGGCGGCACCGTCCAACTCAGCGGCAGCACGTCGTAGGCCAATAACGGTCTGTGCAAAGAGCTCCTCAGCGTCCCAAAGCTGTTTCCGACCGGATCCTGATGGCTCATTGCGAAATCGGTGCACCTCGGCCACGTCGAGACGACCACGCTGCAGTCGTCCAAGAACGACTCGGCCGCTCGTGGCGCCCAGGTCGACCGTGACGTAGCTGCTCATCATCAGCTATCGTCACACGGCCGTATAGGCACCATCGATGACAATGCTTTGGCCCACCACATAGGAAGACCTGGCCGAGCACAAGAAGACCACGAGCGCTTCAAGATCAGCCGGTTCGCCCATTCGTCCAGCCGGAATCATGTTCCGCCACCGCTCCGCGAGTTCCGGATTGGCAGCCGTAAATTGCCGGGTCATCTCTGACAGCATGTATCCGGGTGCAATGGCGTTGACCCGGATCCCGATAGACGCCCACTCCACGGCCAGCGCCTTGGTCAGCATGTCAACGCCGGCCTTCGATGCGTGATACGACGCTTGATGTTGCGGAAGGTTCACAACTCGTGCGGACATTGAGGAGACGTTGACGATCACGCCTTCCTTGCCAGCTGCGGTGCGCGCCCGCGCTAGCGCCTGACAGCACAGAAACGTACCCGTCAAGTTGATGTCGATTACCCGTTGCCAGGACTCTTTAGCGACCTCGATGCTGTCTTCCCAGACCGTGATGCCGGCGGCATTGATCAGAATGCTCGGCGACCCGAGCGTGCGACCGACTTCAGCAAAAGCCGCAGCGACGCTGCGGTCATCGGTGACGTCTGCCACAACACCTAGGCACTCCACCTCCAAGTCGCGCTGAACCGTTTCTGCACTGTCCTTGACCTCCGCGAGGACGTCGAGCAGAGCGATCTTGGTTCTCCACTTCCCAAGTGCTTGGGCCATGCTGAGACCGAGCCCGCGAGCTCCGCCAGTGATCACCGCAACTTGGCCATCTAAATCCTCAAACACATTCACCATCCCATCTGTGCGCACAACGCCTTGTTGATAGCCGACGTCCGGTCGGCCCGTTGGCGCAGGGTATGACTGACACCATGACCGAGCCGATCTCAACTCGCAATCTCGACCGATACGGGTCTGCGGAGCTGCCGTGGAGCCGGCCCCGCGACATCCTTGTTAGCGACACACCCGAGACAGACCTGACGTTCTTCTTGGCGACCGTGCGGCCCAACGGTCGACCGCATTCGGCCGGCGTCGGGGCCGTATGGGTGGACGATGCGCTGTACTTCACGAGCGGACCGGGCACGCTCAAGTCGCGCAATTTGGCGGCGAATCCGGCATGCAGTGTGGCGGTGCGCTTACGCGGCATCGACCGGGTGCTGGAGGGCGAGGCACATCGGGTCACCGACGCTTCCGTCCTGGAGCGTCTGGCGGCCGTTTACCGCACGGGCGGCTGGCCGGCCGAGGTCGACGGCGACGCGTTCACCGCCCCCTTCAGCGCGCCCAGCGCGGGACCCGCGCCCTGGCACCTGTACCGCCTCACCCTGCACACCGCCGTCGGCGTGGCAAACGCCGAGCCCCACGGCGCGACCCGCTGGGATTTCGCCCGCTAGCCGAGGCGCCAGGAGGACCAGCTCCTTTGCTGTTCTGCCGGCCCGACATCAATCGTGACCCCAGTCTGTCAGCGGCCGGTGTCCGAGGCATCCCACCACTGGAGCACCCGGGTCGCGCAGTGCGTGAGCCACTTCGAGGGTTCACCGGCATCCACGTCGACCTCGAACCAGACACGACCGGGGTGTCGTCGTTCCTGGATCCAGGTGCCGTCCGGCTGCCGGGCGGCGCGGATCTGCTCGATCGCCTCCGCCATACGCGGGTCGAGTGGCCGATCGTCGAGAAGCGACGCCGCGCGGAAGTAATCGGCCGCGTTCAGCACGCTGTAGAACCAGCGGAACGGATAGGCGAACCGCGACACCCAGGGCCCAACCGGCTTCCCGCTCGATAATCGCTTGTACAGGTTTCGGCGCAGCAGGTATTCCTCGCCCCCGCGCCGGGCCGCGCGGATAGCCTCTGTACCCCCGGTGACCGACTCGTAGAAGAGCAGGCCCTTCAGGACGTTCAGGGTCGAGTGGAACGACGACACCGTCGAACCCTCGACCCAGTCGCAGTTCCACCCGCCGTCTGCGAGCCGGTGCTCCAAGAACCAAGCCGCGAGGCCGGAGACATCGGCGCCGAGCCATGCGCCATTTGCAACTGTCCAGGCGTTGATGCAACAGTCGACCTCGCCGCCCCAGTACGGCAGGTTGTCGTACTCCCACCGGGAGTTCACAGCGAGGCGCTCGGCGGTGTCACCCAGGGCTGCAGCATGCAGCCCCCAATCCCGCAGCGTATTTAGCACCCAGGTCGTCGCCGTCCACGGCTGGCCGGCGCCCTCCGCCGCTTCCGGACCGGCGAAGTCGAAGTCAGCGGGGAAGTACGCCCCGCCCGCCCACTGCCCATCGGGATCCTGCAGTACGAGCAGGCGCGCGCCGAAACCCTCGGTCGCGACGCGGGCGCGCGTCGCCCGCCAGACGTCTTCGGGCGCGTGCGCGAGGTCCCGCTCCACCTGCCACCGCAGCGCGGGGTCAGAGTCAAGGAGCCACCCCACCACGTCGTCGTTCGCCACGGCGCAACATTAGGCCGGGCCGCCGACCTGCGGACTGGCTGACAGACACCACATCCAGTGGGGGGCCGGCGGCGTGGCTTTCGCTCGACCGGCGGGACAACGATCCCGCATTGTTCTGGACCTACGTTGTCACCGCGGTGAAGACGGCGTACGGGGTTGGTGCCGATGCACTCGCGCTCCTGCAGTCGCCGCAGCAGTCGATCGAAGCGGTCATTGCCAGCCTGCTCAACGACCTCCAGGGCGTCTCCAACGATGTCGTGCTGGTGCTCGACGACTACCAGGTCATCGACGCACGCGACGTCCAGGAGGGAATGGCCTTTCTCCTGGAGCACCTTCCCCCACACGTACATGTCGTGATCGCCGGTCGCGCCGCGGATCTGCGCTTCACTCCCGAGGAGGCCGCGACATATCTCAACGGGGCAATGGGTTTAGCGCTGACGGCACAGGACGTCGCGACGCTGCAGGGACGCACCGAATGGTGGATCGCCGCGCTGCAGCTGGCGGCGCTCTCGATGCGGGGGCGAGATGACGTCGCCGGATTTATCGCCGACTTCGCTGGTGATGACCGATACATAGTCGACTACCTGGCCGAAGAGGCCTTGCAGCGCCAGCCCGTGGATGTTCGACACTTCCTACTGCAGACCTCCATCTTGGAACGGCTGACCGGCCCACTGTGCGATGTCGTCACCGGCCGGGACGGCGGCAAGGCAGAGCTCGCCGCGCTCGAGCAAGGAAACCTGTTCGTAGTCCCGCTGGATGATCGCCGTCGGTGGTATCGCTATCACCAGCTATTTGCCGACGTGCTGCAGGCGCACTTGCTGGACGAGCAGCGTGATCGAGTTCCTGAGCTGCACCGGCAGGCCAGCATCTGGTACGAGCAGAACGGCGATCGGTCCGAGGCGATCGACCATGCGCTGGCAGGTGAGCATTTCGAGCGGGCGGCGGACTTGATCGAACTGGCGATGCCAGAGCTGCGCCGGGATCGACGGGAAGCGACACTGCGTAGTTGGCTCACAGTGATTCCTGACGAGTTGGTCCGCGTAAGGCCGGTGCTCAACATCGGATTCGTCGGGGCACTGGTGGCTGGCGGTGAGCTGACGGGCATTGAGGAGCGCCTGCAGGACGCCGAACGGTGGCTGGACGGAGGCAGAGCTAGCGGTACGGGATCAGAGACCGGCGGCTCGCTATGGCGCGGGTTCGGGAGGCTGAAGGAGATCCAGAAGGTGCACTCGACCTGCTCAACGAAGCAGAGCGCCGGTACGTCAGCGACTTCTTCCCCCATGTCCGACCCATCTCCGCCATGAGGACCCGGGTGTGGATCAGGCAGGGCAGGTTGGGTGAAGCGCTCGGCTGGGTCCGCGAGCAAGGTTTGTCCGCCGATGACGACCTCAGCTACCTGGGTGAGTTCGAGCACATCACGCTCGCGCGAGTGCTCCTGGCCCAGTACACGGCAGAGCGCGGGGCGCGTTTCCTCGAGGAGGCGAGCGGACTCCTGGAACGCCTCCTGCAAGCGGCGGAAGAGGGGGAAAGAACGGGCAGCATCATCGAAATCCTGGGGCTGCAGGCGCTTGCCTGGCAGGCGCAAGGCGACAGCCCGGCTGCGCTTGCATCACTGCAACGCGCGCTGACGTTAGCCGAGCCCGAGGTCTACGTCCGGATCTTTGTGGACGAGGGCCGACCAATGGCCTCGTTGCTCAGAGCGGCCGCGAAACACGGGATCGCGGCGAGCTATGTCCGTCGGCTCTTGGCGGACGCTGACAAGACCCAGGAGACGGCGCCCATCCAACAGGCCATAATCGAGCCCCTGAGTGAACGCGAGCTAGACGTGCTTCGGTTGCTCGGAAGCGACCTGGACGGTCCGGACATCGCTCGCGAGCTCGTCGTGTCCTTGAACACCGTGCGGACTCACGCCAAGAACATCTACGCCAAGCTCGGCGTCAACAATCGTCGGGCGGCGGTACGCCGGGCCCGAGAACTCGATCTCTTATCGCGAAACACGCGACCGCCATCCTGGCCCACCGTTGTACGCGACGCTCACCGTCCTTAGGGCGATGGCTCGAGGAGGTCGCGGAGCTTGTCGAGGTTGGCGGCCACCGCATCGCGTACCCGACTGGCGGCCAATGGAGCGAGCAGTCGCAACGGCCCGCGACCGGACAGATCGGCGGTATTGGTCAGCTTGGTGCCTTCCGGCACCTCTTCGACCTGATAGTCGAGTGTTCCGGAGAGGGGACCGATGTCGCCCTCAAGGGCCATGCGGCGCCCTGGCACTAACTCGGTGATCACGAGCTCCTCGGTGGCCACGCGCGGAACTGACCGCGTCTGTTGGATTCGTGTTCCAACGCCTACCGGGCCTGGGCTGACCTGGCGGGCCGAATCGATGGCGTAGTTCCACTTCGGGATATTGGCCGGGTCGACGAGAAAGGCGAAGACCTCGCTGGGCGGCCGCCGAATGGTCACGCTGTTCGCGAAGTGCATGCGCCAAGAGTCTCCGAAGTTGTGATCACTCAATCACCACATTAATCACCACATGTGGTGATGCTCGCTCACCACATCTCCTCCTACGTTTCGACCATGAGCGAGACGGCGACCGGCGATGATCGCGAGGCCGGACGGTATGAAATCCGCCTCAAGGGACGCCTCGATCCTCGATGGGCCGCCTGGTTTGACGGACTTGGCCTGACCCACGAGAGCGACGGCACCACCATCATCTCTGGCCTTGTCGCCGACCAGGCAGCACTCCATGGCCTGCTCCAGAAGGTGCGCGATATAGGCCTGCCGCTGGTCTCCGTCACTCAGGTCGATACCCATTAATCAAAACCGACCGCCACCGCACCTCGATAGGTGCTCAGCAATCTGCTAATAGGAGAACGACATGACCATCACCGACCGAACCACAGCAACGAAAGGAGTCCCAATGGACTCATTGAGGAAGACCGCGCTGGTCGCGGGCGTGTTCTACGTGATCACCTTTGTCTCGATCCCGACTCTCGCCCTTTACGGTGCCGTACACGATCCGAACTACATGGTCGGCCCTGGTCCGGATACACCCGTCGTCCTCGGCGGCGTGCTGGAGATCATCGTGGCCCTCGCCGGTATCGGCACCGCCGTCGTCCTCTACCCCGTGGTAAAGAGACAGGGCGAAGCACGCGCGCTGGGCTTCGTCGGCACACGAGTCCTGGAAGCCGCCGCCATCTTCGTCGGCGTCGCGAGCCTGCTCACCGCGGTAACCCTGCGGCAGGCCGGAGCTGGAGCAGATGGGTTGATCGCCGGCCAGGCGCTCGTCGCCTTCTATGACCGCATCTTCGTCCTCGGACAAAGCCTGATGCCTGTTATGAACGCCTTGCTGCTGGGCTCGTTGCTTTACCAGTCCCGCCTCGTCCCCCGAATTCTTCCTTTGGTGGGCCTGATCGGAGCGGCCATTTTGCTCGCCTCCGACGTCGCCACGCTGTTCGGCCTGTGGGACAGGATGTCCCCTCTGTCGGGGCTGCTTGCAATCCCGATCGCGCTGTGGGAGTTCTCTCTCGGCGTCTACCTGATCCTCAAAGGTTTCAAGCCCTCCCCGATCACAGCTGGCATGACGGCTATCAATAACCAGCCCACCCTCTAGGGCGCCCGCCAGCTAACCGCCGTCGCGCTTCGACAGGCTCAGTGCGCATGTGCCCTGAGCCTGTCGAAACGCCTACCAAGAGACGCGGCCGCCGTACTCCTCAATAGACAGGATCAACTTTCATGACATCGACGACATCGCAAGGCAGCTCTCCGGTCCGTCTGACCGGCGGACTGGACCCGAA
>DATDKX010000020.1:0-9680 GCA_036519615.1 Propionibacteriaceae bacterium | reverse complement strand
GCGTGCAGCTCCGCGGTCTGCCCTACCCGGTGCCGACCTGCCTCATCGATGCGGTGCGCGAGGCGGGCTTCCTGCCGTCGGAGACCCATGAGCGGGTCCGCAATATCGTCGCGTCGCCGCTCACCGGGGTCAGCGGTGGCGTCGCTGATGTCCGGCCCATGGTGGTCAGCCTGGATGCGGGCCTCTGTGTCGATCCTGACCTTGCCAGCCTGCCGAGCCGGTTTCTTTTCGCCCTCGATGACGGCCGCGGCGATCTGAGCGGAGTCTGTTTTGATCTTGGGTACCGGGCCGTTGATGATGATCATGGTTGGGTGCTGATCGGCGGTGGGCCCTTGGGCATCGCGGTATCGGCGGCCGACGCTGTGGAGCTGTTGCTCGATCTTGCCCACCGGTTCCTGACCGCGGCTCAGCGATATGGCGATGTTTGGCATGTCCGCGACCTGCCGGCTTGGGCGAGGAATCTCCACGGCGTACGGACGATCGAGATGCCGCACGCGACCGCTGCCACCCCGCTCGGTGTGGTTGCCAGTGCTGCCTCGGTTCATGTGCCACTGGCACTGCTGACGCCGGCTCAGGCTGCAACCGTAGAGACAGTTGCCGATGGGCCCGTCGTCATCACACCATCGCGAGGTCTGGTACTGCCCGGAGCTGCCCGGCACCTGCCCTTACTCATGGCGGCAGGCTTGATCGCCGATCCGGACTCCCCGTGGTCGGCCATTTCTGCCTGCGTTGGTGGACCTTCTTGTCAGAAGTCCTTGATCAACACCCGTGCCTACGCGACTGCCCTCGCTCAGTCCGGGTCGCCGCTGCGACGGACCCATGTCAGCGGCTGCGAACGACGCTGCGGTGCTCCTAACGGCGATCATCTTGATCTTGTAGCGCCCGCTGTGAGCGATTTGCTCACAGTCGCCGGGGAGGTGCGGTGATGTCCGCACCCGTGCGGCGCTACGAGTATGTCAGGGAGCCCGCAGAGATTTATCGGAGCTCATTTGCCACAATCCGATCGGAAGCGAACCTCTCAGGGCTGCCCGAGGAGATGCGCCCGATAGCGGTTCGGATGATTCACGCTTCCGGCGACGTCGGACTGGTCGACGATCTTGAGTTTCATCCGCAACTAGTGACTGCCGCCCGGACTGCGCTGACAGACGGGGCGGCGATCTTCACTGACACCAAGATGCTCGCAGCCGGGGTGACGCGGCGGCGGCTCCCGGCGGACAATGACGTGCTGTGTCTACTCGACGATCCCCGCGCAAGCGAGCTAGCGGCGCGATGGGGAACGACGCGATCCGCAGCTGCTGTCTCATTGTGGGATGACCGATTGGCGGGCGCAGTGGTGGCGATCGGGAACGCGCCCACCGCACTGTTCCATCTCTTGGAATTGATCGCCGGTGGAGCGCCGCACCCGGCGGCGATCATCGGGATTCCCGTCGGCTTTGTCGGCTCGGCCGAATCCAAGATCGCATTAGCCGAGAATCCCTGGCGCATTCCGTGGCTTGTCGTGCATGGCCGCCGTGGCGGGTCCGCGCTATGTGCTGCGGCGATCAACGCGCTTGCTCGTGAGGCAGAGATCTTGTGACCGGTTATCTCTACGGCGTTGGTGTCGGGCCGGGTGATCCGGAGTTGATCACTCTCAAAGCGGCAAGATTGATCAAGAATGCGGATGTCATCGCATATCACTCAGGCACGGCCGGGCGATCAATTGCGCGTACTATTGCCAGTTCGTTGATCAGTGAGGACGTAATCGAGGAGCTCCTCATCTATCCCGTCACGACAGGTCCGACTGATCATCCACTGGGCTATTACGGCGCCGTCAATGACTTCTATGACGAGTCTGCCGAGCGGCTCAGCAAGCACCTGGACGGCGGGCGCGATGTCGTCGTGCTGGCTGAAGGTGACCCACTCTTCTACAGCTCGTACATGTACCTCCATGACCGGCTCTCGGCACGCTTTCCGAGCGAAATCGTCCCCGGAGTCACCTCGCTGACAGCGGCCGCCACCGCATTGAAGACACCGCTCGCAAGGCATGAGGACATACTCGCGGTGCTGCCGGGCACCCTGCCCGTGCCTGAGCTCGCCCGCCGACTCGCTGATGCCGATGCCGCGGCGATCATGAAACTGGGCCGGACTTTCCCTGGCGTACGGGAGGCGCTGCGCCAGTCCGGCCGACTCGGCGATGCTCTCTACGTTGAGCGGGCCACCACCGGTGAACAACGCATCTTGCCTGTTACCGACGTCGAGCCTGCCAGCGTGCCGTACTTCTCCATGATCGTCGTGCCGGGCCAGGATCGGCGCCTTGCTGCCGCAGATCGATCTACCGCCGTGCAACGGCACCTGCCATCTGATGGGGTCGATGATTCGCGGCTTTTCGTGGTCGGTCTTGGGCCCGGATCCGATCACTGGACCACGCCTGAGGTCTCTCAGGTGCTCACCGAAGTTGATCATGTGGTGGGCTACGGGCCATATCTCAATCGGTTGCCGGCTCGACCGAATCAACAGCGGCATGCGAGCGGCAATACGGTTGAGGTGGAACGCGCCCGGTACGCTCTTGATCTTGCTTTAGCCGGCGAACGGGTTGCTGTAGTTTCTGGCGGTGACGCCGGAATCTTCGGCATGGCGTCGGCAGTGTTCGAGGCAGCCGAGGACGATCGCTACACCGGCGTCAAGATCACGGTGCTCCCGGGTGTAACGGCAGCTCAGGCCGTTGCCGCTCGCGCTGGCGCCCCTCTGGGCGGAGATTACGCCGTGGTGTCACTGTCGGACCGGCTCAAGCCATGGTCAGTGATCGAGAAGCGGTTGCGCGCGATTGCTGAGGCTGACCTAGTACTCGCCATCTACAACCCGGCGTCGCGTACCCGTCGAGACCAGATCATCCAAGCACGCGAGCTCTTGCTCCAGCTACGTGCGCCGGACACACCAGTAGTTGTGGGCCGCAACGTCGGTCGCGACGCTGCTGAAGAGTTGACCACTACCACCCTGGAAGCACTTGACCCGGACAGCATCGACATGAGCTGCCTGCTGATCATTGGTTCCAGCCAGACCCGGCGCAGCCACGGCTCGATGGTGTGGACCAGCCGATCTCAGACATCTGAGTCAACTAGCGACGGCGCTTCCCATACAGATGCGACTCCGCAAAGTCCTCTGCGTGCAACGCCTGCCCAACCATGATCACAGCAGCCTGTCGCAAACCGGCAGTCTCCACCTGGTCGGCGATGGTCGCCAAAGTCCCACGGAGCACGAGCTCGTTGGGTTGGGTGGCGCTGCCGACCACTGCCACCGGGCAATCGGTGCCATATGCCGGCGCCAGTTCCGCACAGATCTGACGAATCCGCCGAATCGCTAGGTGGAGAATCATGGTGGCCCGCGTCTTGGCCAAATATCCGAGTGATTCTGTCTCCGGCATTGCGGTGGATGCAGCCTGAGTACGGGTCAAGATCACCGTCTGAGCCAGCTCTGGGACGGTCAGCTCGCGCCCAATAATCGCCGCGGCAGCCGCGTATGCCGGCACACCCGGCGTCACGTCCCAGCTCACGGCAGCCTCATCGAGTCGCCGAGTTTGCTCGGCCAGTGCCGAATAGATCGAGGGATCCCCAGAACAGAGTCGCGCGACATCATCGCCGCGCTGATCAGCCGAAACCAAGTGTTCAGTGATCTGGTCAAGATCAAGATGCTGGCTGTCGATCAGGGTTGCGCCGGGTGGACAGTAAGCCAGGATCTGATCGTCAATGTAGGTGCCGGCATACATGCAAACCGGAGATGACTCAAGCAGCCGTACGGCCCGAAGGGTCAGCAGGTCGGCCGCTCCCGGGCCCGCCCCGATGAAATGAATCGTCACGCCACGTCCTTGATCACGCTCCACTGCACCACCGGTCGCGCTGGCCGCCAGCCGTGATAGCGCCCAATCGGCTCCAGGTGCTCCACGGAGTGCCTGGTTAGTTCACCGCCGTAGCCCCGCCAGCAATCGGCAATGATCATTTCGGTCTCGTGCGTCACCGCATGAACGACCAGCCGGCCCCCGGGTCGTAACGCCGCCCAGGACTGCTCGAGTGTCTCGGCAACCACGCCGCCGCCGACAAAAACTGCATCTGGCCGGGCGAGTGAAGTCAGGGCTGTCGGCGCCTCCGCGTGCAACACCTCAAGACTCGGAACGCCCAGCGATTCCGCATTGCCACGAATCCGCTTCACCCGATCCAGGTTGTGCTCGATCGCAATCGCTCGGCATCTAGGGTCAGCCCGCAGCCACTCGATGGCAATGGAGCCGGCGCCGGCGCCGACATCCCACAGTAATTCCCCCGGCCGCGGCATGAGACGAGCCAGCGCCGATGCTCGAAGATCACGTTTTGTCAGTTGCCCGTCATGATCAAACACCTCGTCAGGTAAACCCGGCGCCAGCGACGCGTCACGGCCCACTCCGGCACAGACAACGCAGATCACATTGAGCGCCGGCGCCTTGCCCGCCCAATGACGGGCCACTACATCGATTCGCGACTCACTCTCGGAACCAAGATCACCTAAGACCGTGATCACACTCTCGCCGTAACCTACATCGATCAGCAGCTGCGCGACCTCATCGGGACTGGCGGCGTCCCGCGACAAGATGATCAAGCGTTGACCTGGGAACAGATACTGACGCACAACGTCGAGATCGCCGCCACGCAACCGCACCAGCCGTGTTGTCTCCTCCGCCCAGCCCATTCGTGCCCGCGCCAGCGAGACCGAGGACACTGCCGGATGAATACCAACCGCCTCAACTCCGATGATCTCAACCAGAGTGCTACCGATCCCGGCGACCAATGGATCACCGGAGGCAAGTGCTACGACGCGCTGACCAGCAACCCGGTTGAGCAGGCTTGGCAGCCCTGCTCGCAGCGGAGTGGGTAGCGGCAGCCGCTGCTGATCAGGAAGCTGCGGGATCAGATCAAAATGGCGAGGGCTCCCAAGCAGCATGTCCGCGGACCGGATTATCGCCCGCAGTCGCTCCGGAAGGTCATCCCACCCCCGCGCGCTCAGGCCGACCACCTCGATCACGCCTCAGACTGTATGCCCGGACTTTCTATGACATGATTCGAGGCGGCGACGGCAGAGGAATCCGGTGTGAGTCCGGAGCGGTCCCGCCACTGTGACCCGGACGCTTGGTCACCATCAAGCAAGGTCCGGGAAGTCAGGACGACTGCCGTGGCTGGCCGCTGTCGCATACCGCGTACGCCGGCCCAACCCAGACATGCCGCGGGCGTGGATACCCGCAGGAAGGGTGTGAGGTGCGGACGTTTCCGTTCTCCGCAGTCGTCGGTTCCGAAGACATGGCACTCGCCTTGATCCTGACCACCATTTCGCCAGAGGTCGGCGGGGTCCTGGTACGCGGTGAGAAGGGCACCGCGAAGACCACTATGGTTCGCGCGCTGGCACACGTGTTGCCAAGCATCAGCGTGATCGAAGGCTGTCGCTTCAGTTGCGATCCAACCGAGCCTGATCCGACCTGCCCAGATGGCCCTCATGATCATCCTGTAGTGACCTCGCGCCCGACGAGGCTCGTTGAGCTTCCAGTGGGCGCAACCGAAGATCGGGTGATCGGCTCGCTCGATCTACGGCAAGCTCTTGGTATCGGGCAGGTGGTGTACGAGCCCGGACTGCTGGCCGCGGCCCATCGGGGAATCCTCTATGTCGATGAAGTCAACCTCCTCCATGATCACCTAGTGGATCTCCTGCTGGATGCTGCGGCGATGGGCCGATCAACTGTTGAGCGCGAAGGCGTCTCGGTTGCCCACGCCGCCCGGTTGATCTTGATCGGAACCATGAACCCCGAAGAAGGCGAGCTGCGGCCACAGCTGCTTGATCGCTTCGGCCTGACAGTGGAGATTGCCGCTCCGCGGGATCCGGAGCTGCGAGCAGAAGTGATCCGGCGCCGAATGGCGTTCGATCGTGATCCGTCAGCCTTCGTCGCCGACCATGCGGCCAGTGAAGATGAACTGCGAGTCAAGATCATCACTGCCCGATCGCTGCTGCCATCGGTGCGACTAGATGATCGGCAGCTCGCCACTATCGCCAGGGTATGCGGGGCCTTTGAGGTGGACGGCATGCGAGCCGACATTGTCACCGCGCGAGCGGCGGCTGCCCATGCCGCCTGGCAGGGTCGCCGTGAGATCACCAAGTCCGATATCCGTGCCGCGGCCAGGCTCGCGTTGCCGCATCGGCGCCGCCGCAATCCCTTCGATGCGCCCGGCCTGGACGAGGATCTTCTTGATCGACTTCTTGATGAGGAGCCAGAGCCCGATCCGAGACCGCCGGACGGTCAGCCGCCCGGTGGACCGTCCATGGACTCGAGTCCCAACGGAGAGCCGCCTGAGTCTCCTGAAGGTGCTTCGACGGAGTCAGCGCACAAGGATCTGCAGCCCGCTCATAGCCCTTCGACAAGCTCAGGGTCCCAGGATCGGATATTTTCGGCGGGCGCGGCGTACCACACCCGGCTGTTCACCGCACCCGGCGTCGGCATGGGTGAGGCGGGGCGTCGCAGCCGCGCTCTCACCTCCGTCGGGCGCACCGTCGGGGCGATTCCGACCAACCGTGATCAGGGCCGGTTGCATCTCACCGCGACCATCCGCGCGGCCGCGCCACACCAGTCCGCACGCGGTCGCCCTCCTGCCGAACAACTGCGCCTGGCCGTCCCGGACTTGCGCCTTGCCGTTACTGAGGGGCGCGAGTCCAATCTCGTGCTCCTGGTTGTCGACGCATCGGGCTCAATGGCTGCACGGCGCCGCATGGAGGCCGTCAAAGCCGCCGCACTTTCCCTCTTGCTCGACGCGTATCAGCGCCGCGACAAGATCGGATTGATCACCTTCCGTGGCGCAACGGCAACCCTGGCGCTGCCGCCGACGTCTTCCATCGATACGGCAGCACGGCGGCTACAGGAATTGCCAACGGGCGGCCGTACGCCGCTTGCCGAAGGGCTGCTCTGCGCTGCGGAAACTCTGCGGCTGGAGCGAATTCGAGATCCCCGCCGCCGACCGCTACTCGTGCTGGTGACCGACGGCCGGGCGACGCACGGCGCCGATGCGGTGGGTCGATCGCGATGGGTCGCTGATCAACTGCGTCGCACCGGTGTCGCCTCGCTGGTGATCGACTGTGAGTCGGGACGGATGTCATTGGGTCTGGCACAGACGTTGAGCCTGCACCTCGGCGCTCAATACCTGACGGTCGACGAAGTGGCGGCTGAGCAACTCGTACGCGCCGTACGCCAAGGTCGGGCCGCGTAATGCCAGCCGGGGTTCCGGATCTGGTTCCGGAGGATGGGCTCACTACTCGGCAGCGGCGGCAACGGCCGTTGTTGATCATTCATACTGGGGACGGCAAAGGAAAGTCCACCGCCGCGTTCGGCCTCGCGCTGCGCGGCTGGAATCAGGGCTGGTCTGTCGGAGTTTTCCAGTTCGTCAAGTCCGCCCGGTGGCGGATCGGCGAGCAGACTGCGCTCGAGTCGCTGGCCGAACTTCACGACACGACCGGCCGCGGCGGGTTGATCGAGTGGCACAAGATGGGCGCTGGGTGGTCGTGGAGCCGCAAGACCGGAACCGACGATGATCATGCTGCCGCCGCGGCGGAAGGGTGGGAGGAGATCAAGCGTCGGCTCGTTGCGGAGACGCACACGCTGTATGTGCTCGACGAGTTCACCTACCCCATCAACTGGGGCTGGGTCGACATCGATGACGTGATCGATACCTTGACGCGTCGCAACGGCTATCAGCACGTGATCATCACTGGCCGGCGCGCCGATCCAAAGCTGATCGAGGTCGCTCAGCTGGTCACCGAGATGACGAAGATCAAACACCCCTTCGACCTGGGCCAGAGGGGCCAACGAGGGATCGAGTGGTGATCGACTCGAGATTGCCAAGATCGGCTATCGCACTGCCACGCCTGGTGATCGCCGCTCCCGCTTCGGGTCATGGCAAGACGACCGTAGCCACCGGATTGATGGGCGCGCTGAGCGCGACAGGTCTCAAGGTTGCGGGTTTCAAGGTGGGACCGGACTACATCGACCCCGGCTACCACGCGCTGGCCACCAGCCGGCCCGGTCGCAATCTCGATCCCTACCTCTGCGGTGAGGAACAGATGGCCCCACTGCTATTGCACGGGGCACAGACACCAGAGCCCGCCGATGTCGCCATCATCGAGGGTGTCATGGGGCTCTTCGACGGCCAAATCGGTGCCGAGGGGTTTGCGTCCACGGCCCATGTGGCTAGCATCGTGCGGGCTCCAGTGATCATGGTGCTCGACATCTCCCATATGTCCCGCACCGCGGCCGCAATCGTTCACGGGCTCAATACCTTCGACCCCACTATCCGGTTGAGCGGCGTGATCATTAACAAGGCCGGATCTGATCGGCACGCGGCTGAAATCGTTGCTGCGTTGCAGGCGACGGGCCTCGAGGTGCTGGGGGTGTTGCCGCGGGATGCCGGCATCGAGATTCCATCCCGTCATCTCGGTCTTATCCCGGCAGCGGAACGTGTAGAGGCTGCTGAGGCAGTGGCTCAGCTTGCCCGGCGGATCAGCGATCATGTGGCACTCGATTCGATCATGTCAATCGCGCAGGCCGCCCCGGCTCTGGATTCCGAGCCATGGTCTGCTGACCAAGGCGTACGACCGCCGTCCGTGGCGCGTCCCGTGGTGGCCATCGCGGCTGGTCGGGCCTTCAGCTTTCGCTATGCGGAGACCGACGAGCTGCTCCGCGCTGCCGGATGTCAGCCGGTGATCTTCGATCCGTCCTCAGATGAGCAGCTTCCTGCTGGGACGGCCGGACTCTACCTCGGCGGTGGGTTTCCCGAGGTACATGCGACGGAGCTTTCGGCCAACGACAGTTTGCGAGATGAGATCCGGACGGCGATCGAGGATGGCATGCCGACGGCAGCCGAGTGTGCCGGGCTGCTGTATCTGTGCCGTACCTTGGATGGGCTCCCAATGGTGGGCGCGATCAAGGCAGACGCGATCATGACCAAACGGCTGACCCTGAGCTATCGCACCGCAATCGCCGATCATGATCACCTTCTGGCACGCGGCGGAACTCAAGTGACTGGCCACGAGTTCCACCGCACCGCTGTCGAGCCATCAGGCAGTCCGGCTGCAGCCTGGCTTCTGGACGGTGAACCGATTGGTTTCTCTCTCGATCCCGGCGGTGCCGGCCGCGAGACGCTGCACGCGAGCTATCTGCATCTGCATTGGGCTGGTTATCCGGAGCTGGCCCAACGATTCGCAAACGCGGTCCATGATCACGCGAGGATGAGCTCCGAGCCAATTTATGATCTTCATCACCACGGAGACCGAGACGTTGCCGAAGGCCTGGTAAACCTGGCCGTCAATGTCCGGCTCTCCGCTCCCCCAGACTGGCTCAGCGCAATCATCAACAGCGCTACTGCTGATCTTGCTGCATACCCCAACACCGATGCAGCTGCCAAGGCCATCGCGGCGGCGCACGGTGTCGGCGTCGATCAAGTCCTCCCGACCGCGGGAGGCGCCGAGGCTTTCACTCTTATCGCGCGCGCATTCCGTGCCGAACGGCCACTGATCATCCATCCGCAGTTCACCGAACCCGAGGCCGCGCTCCTCGCAGCAGGGCATCACCCTCAGCGGCTCATCCTGTCTCCACCAGCCGGCTTTCAGCTCAATCCCAGCCAAGTGCCGCCGGAGTCAGATCTGAT
>DATDKX010000019.1:0-6340 GCA_036519615.1 Propionibacteriaceae bacterium | reverse complement strand
CTATGGGTATGAACGCGCGTTGCAGAAAATGGGTCTCGATCCAGTGGCTGGTGCCGATGAGGCCGGCCGTGGTGCGTGCGCGGGGCCTCTGGTGGCAGCAGCGACGATCCTGAGCGACGCCAAATCGCGGCAGATCGCCGGCTTGAAGGACTCCAAGCTGCTCACCGCGTTACAGCGAGAGCGGTTGTATGCCGAAATCACCCAGAAGGCGATCGCCTGGTCCGTGGTGTGCATCGAGCCGGCAGAATGCGACGCGCTCGGTATGCACGTTGCAAACGTGATGGCACTGCGGATGGCCTTGTCACGACTCGATGTCGCGCCGACGTATGTGTTGACCGACGGTTTCAGCGTCGATGGGCTTGGCATCCCGGGGCTTGCGATCTGGAAGGGCGACCAGGTGGTCGCTTGTGTGGCAGCTGCCTCAATCATCGCCAAGGTGACTCGCGACAGGATCATGTGTCAGCTGGATCAGCTCTATCCGCAGTACGAGTTCGCAGAACACAAGGGCTATTGCACGCCGCTGCATCAAGAGAAGCTCGACGCGTTCGGGCCCTCTGCCACCCACCGGATGCGCTTCGTCAACGTTTCCCGAACGGCTAGAGTCGAAGCGCAATGAAACGCGGCGAGCCACGACGATGAGTGCGGAAGATCTCGAGCAGTACGAGAGTGAGTTGGAGCTTCAGCTCTACCGCGAGTACAAGGACGTTGTCGGCATTTTCACCTACGCAGTGGAGACTGAGCGCCGGTTCTACCTGTGCAATGCCGTGGACTTGAAGGTGCGCACCGAGGGCGGCGACGTTTACTACGAGGTCTCCATGGGCGATGCCTGGGTCTGGGACATGTACCGTCCCGCTCGTTTTGTGAAGAGCGCGAAGGTCCTAACATTCCGCGATGTCTCCATCGAAGAGATCGCCCACAGCGATCTGGAAGTGCCCAAAACCAGCTAGTTTCCACAGCGCTCTGACGCCCGGTTTCCACAGATTTCAGGGACCCCGCGGGATTTGCGCTCACGTCCGCATGCTTCCGGATGGAGGTGGGCGATGGCGGCGACGGAGGCGAAGAAGCAGATCGGAATCCGCGGGGAGGACCTGGCCTGTGCTGAATTGGAGCGCCAGGGCATGCAGGTGCTGGAGCGGAACTGGCGGTGCCGGCTAGGAGAGATCGACATTGTCGCCGCGGAGGCTGGATCGTCCGGACTGACGCTGGTCTTCTGTGAGGTGAAATGCCGCAGCGGACTCGGTTTCGGCCATCCCCTTGAGGCCATCACGTACGCGAAGATGCGTACGCTACGACAACTGGCCGCGCTGTGGATGCGGGAGCATCGCAGGAAGGCGTCGAGCATCCGGCTGGATGCCATTGGAGTGGTGTTGGCGCCCGCTCAGGAGCCGTCCGTGACCCACGTCCGGGCGGTGGGGTAGTGGCTTCGGCATGCGCGTGGTCAGTGGCGCTGGTCGGCCTCGAGGGTCGGATCGTCGAAGTGGAGGCCGACATCGGCGCAGGGCTGCCACGAACGGTACTCGTTGGACTGCCTGACTCGGCGCTCTACCAGGCCCGTGATCGCTGCAAGGCGGCGGTCAGCAACTCCGGCCAGGAGTGGCCGATCTCGCTACTGACCATCAACCTCAGTCCTGCCACCCTGCCCAAGGCCGGCAGTCACTACGACGTAGCAATGTCATCACTATGACATACTTAGCGCGTGCTGGCGAGCATCTATTGCAGAATCTCACGAGACCGTGTCGGAGCTGGGTTAGGCGTTGCGACACAAGAGTCAGATTGCCGCGAACTCGCCAAGTCGCTCGGCTGCACCATCGTCTCGATCCACACTGACAACGATCTAAGCGCGTACGCGCGGAAGCCGAGACCTGGCTACAAGGCTCTCCTTGGCGAGGTCAAGGCTGGCGAAATCAATGCGGTGATCGCCTGGCATACCGACCGTTTGCATCGCTCACCGGCCGAACTCGAGGACTATGTGACAGCATGCGAATCCCACAGCGTCAAGACCTACACCGTCAAGGCCGGACATCTAGACCTGACCACAGCTAGCGGGTTGATGGTGGCCCGGATGCTCGGCGCAACCGCACGTTACGAGGTTGATCACATGGTCGAACGGCAACAGCGCGGCAAACAACGATCAGCGGAGGCCGGCAAGTGGAAAGGCAGCCGCCGACCGTACGGCTACGCCGCCGACGGCATCACCCTTGTACCGGTCGAAGCCAACGCCATCGCCGAAGCAACCACAGCATTGCTCGCAGGCGCCAGCCTCCGCGGCATCGTCACCCAGTGGAATGCAGAGGGAAGGCGGACCAGCGCCGGCAACCCGTGGCACAGCAATTCGCTGCGGCGCACCGTGACCAGGCCACGCAACGCCGGATTGATGGAACACCAGGGCAAGATCATCGGCAAAGCGGAGTGGCCAGCGATCGTTCCAGAGGTGGAGTGGCAGGCGCTGGTCGATAAGCTAGCCGACCCTAAGCGCCGGTCCAGCGACCGCGGCCCCACTCGCCGATGGCTCGGTTCTGGTCTGTACCGATGCGAATGCGGTGCCAAGCTGATCTGCAGCAAGGCGAACGGGGCTCGCGCCTATCGTTGCCGTGATGGCTGTGGACGGGTGAGCCGACGCCAGGCCGACGTTGACGATCTTGTGAGCCGCGTGATCGTAGAACGGCTCCGCAGGCCGGACGTGGCCGACCTAGTCGCCCGTGACAATGCCGGTGAGTTGGCGGCGCTTGAGGCTGAGTCCGTGGCGCTGCGTATCAGACTCGACTCGCTGGCCGGTTTCTTCGCGCAAGGGTTGATTGATGCTCAGCAGTTGACCGAGGGCACACGCCAGTTGAATGCGCAGCTGGCGGAGGTTCGGGCCAAGATTGGGAAGCTGTTCGACGGGTCGGCGCTCTCCGGTATCGCGGATGCTGATGATGCCGGTTCCGCATGGCTTGAGGCGCCGCTGGACCGCAGACGTGCCGTGGTTGACGCGTTGGCTGTGGTGACGTTGAAGCGAGGCACCGGCCGCCCGCCAGGCTGGCAGCCGGGACAAAACTATTTCCGGGCGGAGCTGGTTAAGATCGAATGGAGGCAGCCGTGAGCCGTCGGCCAACCTGGGGTCGCGATGCACATTCTGACGCCTCTGAAATCCAAGTGATGGTGCGGTGTCGAAGCAACCGGCTGATCGGCGCCAGTTTGGAGGAGAGAAAGCTTGTTCTGATCCGGATATTCAGTCCTCCTGGTATAAGCACCCAGCTATTGAATTACGTCACTGAGGTGGAATCTGGGCCGATTGGGCTCTATCCGTGCCCTAACCACAAAGAAGGCCACACGATCGACGCCGCCCGTTTACGCGACGCTATTTATCGGCTCAGCCCCTCAGGCAGAACGAAGAAACGCGGCAAGGCGCCATCCACCGATATTAAGACAGTTGAGTTGGCGTAACGGCCGACGACCACCTAAACTTTAATTTGAAGTAAACAAGTTCGCCCCAGGGCTTCGACACCTTCGAGGTATTGGCCCTACCCGGCCAGCAGGGATATCGCTGGCAGTGCTTCGGGCAGCCGCACCCAGAAAGGGGCGGTCAGCCTTGCCCGAAGCCCATTCACTCAAACAAATGCGCGCAGATATTGCCCGCGCATCCAAACGCACCAGCGACCCGATATCCGCCGCCGATAAGCGCCGCGACTACGCAGCCGCGAAACTTGAGGATTACATCCGCCGCGTTGTCGAGACCGCGCCACCACTCACCCAAGATCAGCGTTCTCGCATCGCTGCGCTGTTGCGGAGCGGCGGTGGTTCCAATGCCGCTGCCTAACAAGCGAACAAGCCCGGATATGGGGTCCGGGCCTGTTCCTAAAAACACCGCTGCTGATGGGGCGTTGGGTGTTGATCTCATCCTAGCGAATACCGCCGACAACGAACCGCAACATGACCCGCTCTGCGGTCGCTGCGACGGACCCAGCGGTCGCGAAGGCGCCTGGTGCGACCAATGCATCGATGAATGCCGCGAACACACGCACCGTCTCGACAGCCAAACCGCAGGCGGTGCACTATGACCGCCGCACTCCACCTCTATATCCAGCTGCAAGACGCCTTGACCAATGTGAGCGTCCCGCTGCGCATCCACCTCGCAGCTCGTGTGTTGCAAGACGCCCTGACCGAGGCGACCGCCGACTATTGGGAGCGACGCGCCCAGACGTTTGAAGACGCCGCACCAAAGCTCGGTGAATACCATGGCACCGCCCCACGAGACGAACTCAACGAAGCCTGGACACGCTGCCACGCAACCGCCGCGGCATGCCGCAGACACGCGCAGCTCCTCCTGGACGAAAGGTCCGAGGAGATCAGCGACGAAGTCACCTCGGTGCTCGTCGAGGAGGTGGCGTAGATGGGAGTCAAGATCGGCGACGACTTCACAGGCGGCGGCGAGAAACCCAGCGGGCACCCCTCGGCCGCCTCACAGCTAGTCGAATTGGCACTCCAGCGATACCAATTCGGCGTCACCCAGGATGGTCAGCCGTACGCGATCCGACCCGGCCGGCACGTCGTGCGGATACTCCGCGGCGGGAAAGACTCGCTACGCGCCGAACTCTCACAGGCGTACTACCAGAAACACAAGAAAGCGCCACCCCAGCAAGCGTTAGCTGACGCGCTGCTCGTGCTAGAAGGCATGGCGCAAGACCAAGACCCCGACCAAGTCCACCTAAGAGTCGCCGCCACCGACGGTGTGGTGTGGCTCGACCTCGGCAACGCAGCCGAAACAGCCGTGCGCATCGACGCGAACGGCTGGCAGGTAGTCCGAGACGGTGTGCCCGTCCTTTTCCGCCGTACCGGGCTCACCGGCGCACTGCCTGAGCCCCGCGGTGCGGACCATACGGACCACACGGACCACAATTCCTACCTATCTCTGAGGTTCCCCCGCTTTCCTGGAGGCTCTCGATCTTGGTCTGATTGGGCCAAGGAAGGAGCTGATTGTGAACAGACCGAGCAAGTTCGCCCCGGAGTTCAAGGCTCGCGCGATCGATTTGTATCGGTCTTCGGAGGGCCGCACGATCGCCGATGTGGCCCGTGAGCTGGGGATCGGCACCGAGACGTTCCGCAAGTGGGTGCGTCAAGACGAGGCCGACCGCGGTGAGCGGGATGACCGGTTGACCAGCAAGGACGCCGAAGAACTGAAACGGCTCCGCAAGGAGAACGCGGAGCTCAAGCGCACCAACGAGATCTTGAGGTTGGCGAGCGCGTTTTTCGCCCAGGAGGCCGACCCGACCCGGCGCAGGTCGTGACGTTCGTGGAAGCGCATCGTCACACCTTCGGGGTTGCGCCGCTGCTCGCCGCGATCGGCGAACCGGTGTCCACCTTCTATGACCGCACCAACAGGGAGCGGTCGGCACGGGCTGTGGCTGATACCGCCCTGGCGGAGCGGATCGAGGCGATCTGGGAGCGGTCGCGCCGCACATACGGCGCGCCTCGCATCCATGCCATGCTGGCCCGCAACGGTATCCGGGTGGGCCGCAAACGGGTGGAACGGCTAATGCGACAACTCGGCATTCAGGGTGCTCACCTGCACAAACACTGGAACACCACCCGGCAAGACCACCGCGCCAGCGCAGCACCGGACTTGGTCGACCGGCACTTCGCCGCTGCTGAGCCGAACACTTTGTGGGTGGCGGACCTGACCTATGTCAAGACGCTGCAGGGGGTCTTGTATCTGGCCGTGGTGTTGGATGTGTTCTCCCGCAAGGTGGTGGGCTGGCAGATGGCGGATCGGATGACCACCGACCTGGTGTTGACCGCCTTCGAGATGGGATTGTGGCGCCGCAACGTTGTGCGGGACCGACTGATCCATCACAGCGATAAGGGTTCCCAATACACCTCGCTGCGATTCACCCAACGCCTCGTCGACGCCGGCGTCGCGCCCTCCACCGGATCGGTCGGTGATTCATACGACAACGCTGTGGCCGAGTCGTTCTTCGGCAGCCTGAAAACCGAGCTGATCTACCGGCACAGCTGGGCCAGCCGGCATGACGCGGAACTGGCGATCTTCGCCTGGATCGAAGGCTGGTACAACCCCGAACGCATCATCGCCGGACTAGACATGCGCAGCCCCGACGAATACGAAGCAGCGTTCTACGCTGACATCACCAACGCCAACCCAGACACCACCGTCAAAGTTGGAAACCCCGAATCGAGCCTCCGATAAACCGGGGGACCCTCAGCCATCGTGCGGCTGAGCACCGTGGGTTGGGCAGGTCGAACGGTTGGTCACATGTTGGGCAGGGGGAGCCTGGATAAAGAGGCACCCGCATCCGCTGCCGGGCCCCGTTTGTGCTTGGATCGGAATCTTCGCCAGGAATGT
>DATDKX010000018.1:0-3863 GCA_036519615.1 Propionibacteriaceae bacterium | reverse complement strand
GTGCCCGGTCTCGGGGTTGATGCCAACCATCTCGGCGTGCTCCAGCTCACTGATGAACGCCAACGCGTGGCCGATCGAGGGCAAGAGGATGTCCCCGCGCGGCTCGTTCGGCTTCGGCTCAATCGCAAATTTCAGCCCGTATCCACGGTCGATCGAATACTGGGCGAGAGTGTCCATTGCCTCCCGGTACCGATCCAACGCCGCCCGCACATCCTTGGCGAAATCGACCTCCGAGCCTTCCCGGCCGCCCCAAAAGACATAGATCTGTGCACCCAGCTCGGCAGCCAGATCCATGTTGCGCATCACCTTGCGCATCGCGTACCGACGCACGCCCCGGTCGTTGCTGGTGAAACCTCCGTCTTTGAACACCGGGTCATAAAACAGATTGGTGGTCACCATCGGCACCACCATCCCGGTCTCGTCCAACGCTGCCCGGAACTCGCTAATAATCCGCTGCCGCTCACTACTGCTACTGCCCGGCGGGACTAGGTCGTCGTCGTGGAAGGTGAGCCCGTACGCCCCAAGCTCGGCGAGTTTGTTGACCGCCTCAACGGCAGCCAGCACCGGCCGGGTCGCTTCACCAAACAGATCCCGTGCTTGCCAACCGACGGTCCACAAACCAAAGCTAAATTTGTCCTCTTTCGTCGGCTGCGGTGCCATGAGGGTTCCTCCTAGGTGCTTGGGGCGTGCCTGACGACGGCTGGAGTGTCCATCACTCGTTCGCCTTGGATCATCCTGGTAGATCCGACCAGCTGGACCGACACGGGGCCCGCAAACGTCGTGCGAGCGGTACCCACCCGGAACGTCACCTCGCCCGGCTCCACGATCCGTTCCATGGTTCGCCCGGTGAACGACACCCGATCAGTGTGCACAGTAAACGAGACTTCGGCCGACTCCCCCGCGGCCAGACCCACCCGCGCGAACCCGATGAGCTGGGTCACCGGACGCGTCACGCTGGCGACGGGGTCCGCGACATATAGCTGGACGACTTCATGCCCATCCCGATCCCCGGTATTGCGTACGGTGACGGTCAGCTCGACAGCCCCCGCCGTATCGATCTCGCCCGCGCTGGCGCGCAGATTCTCGTAGCCGAACGAGGTATAGGACAGGCCATGCCCGAAGGGGAATGCCGGAGTGGGATCCAGGCTGCTCACTCCGTGCGTTCTTTGTCCGACGGAGGTGTCTTGCCCGAGGGGAGGCGCCAGGTACGTGTGCGGCTGGCCGCCAGCATGCCGCGGCACCTCGACCGGCAGCTTGCCGGTGGGATTGACCCGGCCAGACAGCACTCCTGCCAGCGCTCCCCCACCCTCTTCGCCAGGGAAGAAGGCTTGCGCGATAGCCGCCGCTCGACCCTGGTACTGGCCCAGCGCGTACGGCCGACCGGCCACCGAAACCAGCACAGTCGGCCGTCCAGTCTCCAAGATCGCCGCCACCAGCTCCGGCTGCAGACCCGGCAGATTGAGGTCCTCGGCGTCGCAGCCCTCCCCCGAGGTTCCGTTCCCGAACAGCCCGGCACGGTCGCCGACGGCCAAGACCACCACATCGGCCGCTGCCGCCTCGTCAACCGCAGCGGCCACTCCCGACAGATCGCCGCCGCTGACCTGACAGCCCTCCTCGTAGAGCACCTCAGCAGCCGGAAACTCCGCCCGCAACGCATCCAGCAGCGAGTCGGCCACGATGCCCATGCCGCCATCGAAGTCAGGATCCAGGGCCCCATGATTGGGAAAGGAGTAACAGCCGAAGAACGCCTGCGGATCGTCGCCGCAGGGACCGATCACCGCGATCCGCTGCGGCGTCTGCAGTGGCAGCAACCGCTCAGGATTGTCTAGCAGCACAATGCTGGACTCAGCCATCCGGCGCGCGATGTCACGATTGCCGGCGGCATCAAAGTCGATGCCGTCGTCCAGGGGTTCCGGCGACCAGCCGGCATCCAGCAACCCAAGCTCCAGCTTTTGTGCCAGTACCCGCCGCAGCGCGCGGTCCACCAGCGCTTCATCGACCCGACCGGCTTCGATCTCGTCCAGCAGTGGCTCGCCGTAACACAGTGTGCTCGGCAGTTCGACGTCGATGCCGGCGGCCAGCGCGTACCCGGCGGCCACGCCTTCGGTTCCGGCGATCCGGTGGGTCAGCTGCAGGAAGGTCACCGCGCCGTAGTCGGAAACAACCGTCCCGGTGAAGCCCCAGGCATCTCGGAGTATCTCGGTCAGCAGCCGAGGGTCGGAGCCGACTGGGATCCCGTCGATGTCGGTGTAGGAGTTCATGACGCTGCGCACGCGACCGACCCGCACTGCGTACTCGAATGGCGGCAGGATGTAGTCGGCCAACTCGCGCGGACCCATGCTGACCGGCGCGTGGTTGCGAGCAGCCTTGGACGCGGAATAGCCGGCGTAGTGCTTGAGGGTCGCAATGATGCCGTTGTCCTCCAGGCCGCGCACGTATGCATTGCCGAGCTGTGAGACGAGGTAGGGATCCTCGCCTATGGTTTCCTCGACCCGTCCCCAGCGGTAGTCCCGGACCACGTCCAGCACCGGCGACAGACCCTGGTGTACGCCCACGGCGGCCATATCCCGACCGATAGCGGAGGCCATCTCATGGACCAGTCCGGGATCGAAGGTGGCACCCCAGGCCAGTGCTGTGGGATAGACCGTGGCCTGATAGGTCGTAAATCCGGTGAGGCATTCCTCATGAACGATCGCCGGGATGCCCAGCCGGTTCGAGTCCACCACCGTCCGCTGCAGATCACGAACCCGCTGCACGCCCTCGGCCGCCGTCACCGGCTTGGTCCCGAATACTCGGGTCAGCTGACCGATGCCATCCGCCGCCGCCTCCGGCCATGAGAAGGGCCGGCTGAACACGTTCTGCATGGGCGCCACTTCACCTGTCACGACATTGAAGCCGAGCCAGACGCTGCCAAGCTGGGCCAGCTTTTCCGGCAGGCTCATCTCGGCAATCAGTGCGTCGAGCCGAGCAGACGCATCCGCGTCGGGATCTTGCCAGGTGGGCGCAGGGTGAGTTGGGGAGGTGGTCATTGGGCTTCTCCTCCAGAAGGGCTATTTACCGAATCCTGCTGTTAGGCCACGCAGTAGTTGGCGACGGCCGAGGATGTAGAGAATCAAGATCGGCAGGGTGGACAGCACCACAGCGGCAAGAACGGCAGGGATGTTCACTTGGTACTCGCCTTGGAAGGCCCACAGCGCCAGCGGCATGACGCGCTTCTCAGGGCTCTGGGTCAAGATCAGGGCGAACAGGAATCCGTTCCACACGTTCAGGCCGTTATAGATGCCGACCGTCACGATAGCCGGCCGAGTCAGCGGAAACGCCAACTTCCACGCCATCTGCCAGTCGGTGCAACCGTCCAGTCGCATCGACTCGAAGAGTTCGCGTGGTACGTCTCGGATGAAGTTGCTCAAGATCAACACTGAGAGCGGGATACCGAAAGCGATCGATGGCAAGATCAGCGCCCCGAGTGTGTCGTACATGTGGATCTTGGTGATGATCAGATAGATGGGGATGATCGTGGCCTGCAACGGGATAGCGAGACCGAGCAGGAACAAGGTACGGCTGAAACGCAGCAACCGGCTATCGCCCCGGACGATGGCGTACGAGGCCAAGAAGCTGAACAGCACGAGCGGGATCACCGCGCCGACGGTGACAATGACTGAGTTGAAGAAATAGCGGATGATCCCGGCCTCAACCACCTGCTGGTAGGCCGTCAACGTCGGTGGATTGGGTAAGCCAAGCGGATTCTGCGTGAAGTAGGCGCCCTGATCTTTGAACGTAGTAATCACCACGTAATAGACCGGGATGATGATGATCGCCAGCCACACCCAGCCGAAAAAGCCGCCCAGATAGTTGCGACCACC
>DATDKX010000017.1:0-2636 GCA_036519615.1 Propionibacteriaceae bacterium | reverse complement strand
GCCCCTCCAGGACATCGCGCAGCTCGTCGGCCACAGCGGCACCACCGTCACCGAGCTGGTCTACCGGCATCAGATCCGGCCCGTCATCCAGACCGGCGCAACGGTCATGGATCGGCTCTTCGGACACGGCGGCTCAGGTGCTTAGTCACTCAGTTGGTCACTCACCGGGCCGCTGTAGGTGGTTTGTCAGCCCGGAAGCTGGCTCTGTGCTGGTGGGCGATACTGGGTTCGAACCAGTGACCTCTTCGGTGTGAACGAAGCGCGCTACCACTGCGCCAATCGCCCGTCGAGCGACGCCCACCATATCTCACACGCCGCGGTGAACGCGCCGCACAGATCAGCAGTCTTCATAAGGGCTTGCTCATAAGCCAGTCGAGCCTCTGCCTCTTGAGGTCTAGGCTTACCCGGGGCCTCTGCCTGGCAATCACGTGCCCCGTAGACCAGCACAGAAAGGGATCGATTGTGTTCACCATGTCCATCACCATCGCAGCGGACGGCGTCAGCCAGCAGCGAGTGACGGACACCACCACCACCGGACTTGATCTCTTCGGCGACGACCCGACGATTGTGGCCTTACGCGTGAACGGCGAGCTGCGCGACCTCAATCGCACCTTGCCGGAGGATGCCATCGTCGAACTGGTCAAGATCAATAGCCCGCAAGGGCTGGACATCTTGCGGCATTCCGCGGCACATGTTGCTGCTCAGGCCGTCCAGTCGCTGCACGAGGAAGCCAAGCTCGGCATCGGACCGCCGATCAAGGACGGCTTTTACTACGACTTCGATGTGGCCGACCCGTTCACCCCCGATGATCTTCGCGAGATCGAAAGGGCGATGACCAAGATCGTGAAGGAGCGGCAGCGCTTCCAGCGGCGGGCGGTCAGTGACGAGGAGGCCCGCGCGGAACTGGCCGGCGAACCCTACAAGTTGGAGTTGATCGCAGATAAGTCCTCGGCCGCCGCCGATGAGGAGGCGAGCGCGGAAGTAGGCGCTGGTGAGCTGACGATCTACGACAACGTGCGGCGTGATGGCTCGATTGCCTGGAAGGATCTGTGCCGCGGTCCGCACGTGCCGCATACCGGATACATTCCGGCCTTTGCACTGACGCGGAATTCGGCCGCATACTGGCGCGGCGATCAGAACAACAACCAACTACAGCGGCTCTACGGCACGGCCTGGCCAAGCAGGGACGAGCTCAAGGCGTACGAGACCCGGCTTGCAGAAGCCGCGAAGCGCGACCACCGCAAACTGGGCGCCGAGCTCGACCTGTACTCCTTCCCAGACGAGATCGGCTCCGGTCTGGCGGTCTTCCACCCCAAGGGCGGGCTACTGCGCAAGATCATGGAGGACTACTCCCGGCAGCGTCACATCGAGGCCGGCTATGAGTTCGTGAACACTCCGCATATCAGCAAAGCGGAGCTGTTCAAGATCTCGGGCCATCTGGGCTTTTACAGCGACCTGATGTACCCACCGATGCACGTCGACGAAGAGCGGCATGCCGATGGCAGTCTGAAGCGTCAGGGCCAGGACTACTACCTGAAGCCGATGAACTGCCCGATGCATTGTCTGATCTTCCGGTCCAGGGGGCGGTCGTATCGCGAGCTGCCGCTGCGCTTGTTCGAGTTCGGCAGCGTCTACCGCTATGAGCTGTCCGGCGTCGTGCACGGCTTGACCCGTGTCAGAGGCATGACGCAGGACGACGCTCACATCTACTGCACCGTTGATCAAATGCAAGACGAGTTGATCTCGCTGCTGCAGTTCGTGCTCGATCTGCTTACCGACTACGGGCTGACCGACTTTTACCTGGAGCTGTCTACCCGGGACCCGGAGAAATCCATTGGCTCCGAGGAGGACTGGGAGCGAGCCACCGACGCATTGCGCAACGCTGCGGCGGTATCAGGTCTCGATCTTGTCTTGGATCCGGGTGGCGCCGCCTTTTACGCGCCTAAGATTTCGGTTCAGGCGCGCGACGCCATCGGTCGGAGTTGGCAGATGTCGACCATTCAGGTCGATCTGATGTTGCCGGATCGGTTCGACCTGGAGATCACTGCCCCCGACGGCAGTCGACAGCGGCCGGTGATGATCCACCGGGCTTTGTTCGGCTCGGTAGAGCGGTTCATCGGTGTACTGGTCGAGCACTACGCAGGGGCGTTTCCACCCTGGCTGGCGCCGGTGCAGGTGATCGGCATCCCGGTAGCGGGGGAGCACAACGCCTACCTGGTGAACGTCGCCGACCGGTTGCGGGCAGCGGGGGTGGTGCGGGTCGAGGTTGACACCTCAGACGACCGGATGCAGAAGAAAATCCGCAATGCCGAACGAGCCAAGGTGCCATACATCTTGATCGCCGGCGGGGAGGACGCTGCCACTAACGCCGTCTCGTTCCGTTACCGCGACCGCCGGCAGAAGAACGGCGTGCCCATTGATGCGGCTATCGACGAGATCACCGGCGACATCGCGGCGCGCCGTCAGGTCTGAGAGGTGAGCAGTGGAGTGACTGAGGATTCGGCTGCTCATCCCGGCACTCCCGACGGATTTGAACGGCTGTGGACTCCGCACCGGATGGTCTACATCCAGGGTGAGAACAAACCGGCCACCACTGAACAACAAGAGTGTCCGTTCTGTGCCGTGCAGTCTCGCGA
>DATDKX010000016.1:0-14479 GCA_036519615.1 Propionibacteriaceae bacterium | reverse complement strand
GTGTCTTGAGTTCATGGCTGATGTTGGCGACGAAGTCGCGGCGGGTCTCATCGATACGTCGAGCCGCCGTTTGGTCGTCGGCTAGCACCAAGATCAGGCTCTCGTCGAGCGGAGCAACCCGAGCGGTGAGATAGGTAGAGGCCACTCGAACACCCCGGGTGATTTGAAGATCGACCGTTCGAGCATCACCTCCCCTGCGGACCGCGCGGACCAGTTCCAGCAGCTCCGGCACGCTGATCCGACTGCCCCGTACCAAGCCCAGGGTTCTCGCCATCGAGGTCGCCTCAAGGACCTCGTCATGTGGGCCCACCACAAGACCAGCGGACGGCAGTACTGCCAGCACTTCGGCCACACCAACTGGGACCACCGACTCGGCGACCTCGAAGGTCGGGCTCGGTTCGGCTTGTCGGGTTCGCAGACTGGCCCAGGCGAGCAACACGCCGATCCCGACGCCGAGGACGAGCGCCACAATGGCGAGCCCGATCGGGTTCACGAGACGATAGTAGGGTGAAACGGACGCCGTCTCTGCCGCTTGCTACTCCTCGAGCGCAGGGTCCATCAACCGTTTGGCGCATGTTCACTGTCCGTTAACTACGTGCCCGATTCGGTGTAGCGACCGGGCATAGTGTTAATGAACCTGAAGCCGGAGACATCCTCGAAGCTGCAAGCATCTGTATCGAGCGCGAGCAGCTCAAGAAATAGATGGGACATTCTCATGCGCGACTCCTACCGGGAGCAGCTGGACGACGTCCTCACCGATCTGGTCCATATGGCCCAGGTCGTCTCATCAGCCGTCCGATCGGCGACAACTGCGTTGCTTGAAGCAGACATTCACCTCGCCGAGCAGGTGATTAGTGACGACGAGCTTATTGACGCCAAGCAGTCGGAGATTGAGGCGCGATCATTCTCGTTGCTGGCGCGTCAAGCCCCCGTTGCTGGTGAGCTGCGGACCCTTGTTGCCACGCTGCGCATGGTGACCGAGTTGGAGCGCATGGGCGACCTTGCCGCGCACATTGCCAAGATCGCGCGGCTTCGCTATCCCGACACCGCGGTGCCGGAGACGCTGCGTCCGAACTTCGTACGCATGGGTGACGTCGCCGAGAAGATGGTGATCACCGCCGGGCAGACGCTGAACGACCGCAACATCCAGAACGCGCAGGAGTTGCGAGATCGCGATGAGGAGATGGACGAACTGCGGCGTACGCAATTCCGGGTCATGCTGAGCGATGACTGGGCGTACGGCGTGGAGTCTGCCGTCGATGTAGCGCTGCTCGGCCGGTACTACGAGCGGATAGCCGATCATGCGGCATCGATGGGTCGGCGAATCATTTACGTCGTGACTGGCCAATTCCCTGAGGATCGGATCTGGCCGCAGCCGTAGACCTGTTGATTCGCTTCTCGAAGGATCGTTTCGCAGCACAGCCGTGAAAGGGACCGACCCGTGGCCGCCGCGTAGGGTCGTTTCGCAGCACAGGCCGTCGGAACGCTCAGGCTCCGATGATGTGACGGGCCCACTCAGGCTTGAAACGACGGCGTACGCCGACCATGCCTCGCTCGATTACAGCATCACGCACGCGGATTAACACCTCCTCCGGTGCCTCGTAATAGTCCTGCCTCGTTATCACGATGACCCGCCATCCCATCCGGTCCAGCGCCTCTCGGCGCCTCAGATCATGCAGCCATTGATCGCTATCTTCGGCATGCTGCCTTCCGTCGTACTCGATGATCAGTTTGAGTGATGGGTAGCACAGGTCGAAGCGCATCCACCAACTTCCATCGGGGTGACGCAAGATGAAGTTGACCTCAGGGGCTGGAAGACCCGCCAAAACGAGCAGCATGCGAAGGCGGGTCCCCATCGCGGAGTCGACACCATCGCGAACATGGCGCGCTGCTCGCCGAGCTAGCTTTGCGCCGCGGCCATGCCAAGCCGTGGCGGCATGCCGAAGAGCTGCAGCGCTCGTCCGGCCGGCTTTGATAAGGCCGTCTCCGAGCACGACCGAGGCGACCCTGGCGATGTTGAATCAACGGCCACGCAGAATGCCAGAAAAACTTGTGTGATCTGTGGATAGCTGTGGATAAATGCAAGTCATCATTTTGACGGCTGTGCGGCCAAACGACCTGACGCAGCCGCACCCGGCGGGTCCTTTTGACGGCTGTTCGGCGAAACGACCCCTGAGGTGGACGCAGAGAGGGAGGCTACTTCCGACCCTGCATCTTCACTGCCTGGATGGATGCGGCAGCGGCCTCGGGGTCAAGGTAGCGGCCGCCGATCTCGACCGGCTTCAGGTCGTCGTCGAATTCGTAGACCAACGGAATACCAGTCGGGATATTGAGGCCGACTACGGCTTCATCGCCCATCTGGTCCAGATGCTTGACCAGTGCCCGTATTGAGTTGCCGTGAGCAGCGATCAGAGTGACCTTGCCTGCCCGCAGATCGGGCACGATCTGGTCGTACCAATACGGCAGGGCCCGAATCAGCACATCCTTCAGGCACTCGGTACGGGGCCGCGCCTCGCTTGGCAGCTCAGCGTAGCGCGGGTCGTTGAAGTTCGCGTATTGATCATCGTTGTCGATGGGCGGCGGCGGAATGTCGTACGAGCGCCGCCACAGCATGAACTGCTCTTCACCGAATTCTTCGAGAGTGGCCGCCTTGTCCTTGCCCTGCAGCGCGCCGTAGTGGCGCTCATTCATGCGCCAAGAACGCTTGGTCTCGATCCAGAGCCGATCAGCAATGTCGAGCGAGATCTGTGCAGTCCGGATGGCTCTGCGCAGCACCGAGGTGTGCACGACGTCGGGCAGCAAATCGCTTTCAATGAGCAGCTCACCGCCACGGGTCGCCTCGGCCTCACCCTTGGCGTTGAGATCAACATCGACCCACCCGGTGAACAGGTTCTTGGCGTTCCACTCACTCTCGCCATGCCGTAAGAGGATCAAGGTTCCGGTCATGGCAGCGAGCCTAGTGGTCAACCCACCCCGCTCGCCTCATCCAGATCAGCTTTTCCGACGCTCGCCCGGGTCCAGATGAGTAAAGGCGGCTAGGTTCGCTGTCGACTCTCCGCGTGAGTGTCGCCAAGCCCACTCCTTCCGGATGCTCTCGGCGAATCCCAACTCCAAGATCACGTTGAAACTGTCGTCGGCAGCCTCCGCCACGGCACCAAGGAGCCGATCGACCTCCACTCGAGTAACAAGTCCAACCGGCATCCGGCCCGTCAGATAAATGTCGCCGAGCGCATCCAACGCAAAGCTGATGCCATGCAGTTTGAGGTTGCGCTCCAGCAGCCAGCGATAGACGCCCACATGATTCTCGTCGGGATTCCGGGCAACGAAGGCTCGGACGTGCATCGCATGCTGTCCAACCTCGAGGGCACATTCGGTGACCAGCTTGCGGGTGCCGGGCAGTCTGACCGAGAACAGGCCGGGTGCCGCTTCGCTCCAGTCAAGATCGAGTTCGGACAACTCGGCCCGAATCTCACTGATAGCGCTATCGCGAGGCTCGGTCACGTCTGTTGCACGAACCAGCGCACTTGATAGCCATCTAGGGTCAGCGGTCCGTCGGTCAACGGCGTCTCCTCGGTGAGCGCATCCCAGGCCCAGTTTCCGAGCGGAATCACCCAACGGGGCAGCTTCTGCGACTCGGTCGTCATGTTGTACACACCCACCATCGTCTGAGTCTGGAACCGTCGCAGCAACACCAGAACCGCCGGGTTCACCGGATCGAGGATCTCGCTTTCAACCGAGGCGTCCAGACTCGGCAGCGAAGACCGCACGGCGATGACGTGCCGCAGGCCGTGCCAGATCCGATGTTCCACGGTGCCTTCCATGTGGCGACGGTCGACAAAGTCCCACGGCATGGGCGGCCGATGGACCCACCGGTTGTCATCGGCATGATCGGGATCTTCCAGGAAATCGTCGTAGTTCCGCAGACCCAGCTCATCGCCCATGTAAATCAGCGGTAATCCTCCGAATCCGAGGACCATGCTGTAGGCAAGCAGATAGCGACGAACCGCCAGATCGAGATGGACCTGGTCGCCACTGTTTAACGCCGCCTCAATACCAGCAAGTGATGCTGCCGTTCCGCTGATCCGGCGGTCGCCGGTCTCCAGATTCTCCTGAAACACCAGGCCGCGGGCATCACTCATGGGATAAAGCCCGGCGTAGTAATCAGCAAGGAACCGCCGATGCTCATAGCCGTTCAGACCAACCGAGGCAGCATCTTCGTCATCGATTGCCCAGCCGATATCGTCGTGGCAGCGCAGGTACGTGCCCCAGACCGTGCTTGGTGGCTTTGCGGGGAATCGGTTCATGGCCGCGCAAAACAGCCGGGTGTCCTTGGCGGCCAGCGCTGACCAGATTTGCACCATCAAGGAGTTCTGGTACGCCATGTCGCTGACCTTGCCGGCATGCTTGCCTACTCCGAGATATGGCGCCAGGTCCGTCGGGCCGACGATCGCCTCTGCCTTGAAGATCAACGCTGGAGCTGCGATCCGAGCCACCGTACGCAGCGCCTGGGTGATCGCATGCACCTCAGGTTGGTTCTGGCAATTGGTGCCCATCCGCTTGTAAATGAAGGCAATCGCATCCAGGCGTAGACATTCCACACCAAGATTCGCAAGCCACAAGATCAAATCGGCGAACTCATAGAAAACGTCTGGGTTGTGCCAATTGAGATCCCATTGCCAGCTGTTGAAGGTTGTCCAGACCCAGGAATGGGACTCCTCGTCATAGCTGAAGTTGCCGGGCGCGAAATCTGGAAAGACCTCTGGAAGCGTCCGCTCGTACGCGTCCGGCAGCTCTCGGTCGGCGAACATATGGAAGTAGTTGCGGTAAAACGGATCTCCAGCCCGGGCATTCACCGCCCACTGGTGCTCGGCGGCCACGTGATTCAGTACAAGATCAAGAGTGAGTGAAATTCCCCGCGAGCGCAGTACGGTGGCCAGCTCGCGAAGATCATCAATGCTTCCTAGGTCGGGGCGTACTGCCCGATAGTCCATGACCGCATACCCGCCGTCGCTCTGTCCTGCCCGAGGCTTGAGCAACGGCATCAGATGCAGATAAGTGACACCAAGCTCGGCAAGATAGTCAACCCGGTCCCCGACACCTTTAAGATCACCGGCGAACAGGTCCGCGTAGGTGGCGTACCCCAGCATTTGGGGATGCTGAAACCACTGCGGATCGGCATGGCGTCGTAGATCAAGCAGCCGCAGATCTGCCGGCCGCTGCTGAAAGTTCTGCGCGGCGATCTCTACCAGTCGATTGGCCATCTCTGGCGCATGGTCGGGATAGGCACCGGTGAGACCGGTCAACAGATCCGGCCAATAGCGTTGCAGTCGAGTCGCAAAGACAACTTGATCATGAGGCGGCTCGCCTTCCAGCAGCGGCGCCAGGTCCGGAATAGTCATCGACTTGCAGACTATTGGATCAGGTTTGGATCAGGGTGTAGAGGAAGTACGCAGCTCTCTACGCCCTGACTTGAGCTGCTTGCGGAACTCCTCCATGAAGGCCTCACGCAGCTGCTCATTGTCGACGACAGTGCCTGCCGTGCCGAGCTTGCCCTTGATCACGCGCTGACACAGCGTCAGCCATGCCTGCCCCATGGCGTAGGTGAACGTCGAAGCGACCCCAGCACCGATGACGCCGCCGACGACAGTTCCGGCGCCGGGCACCATCTTGAGCAGACCCGTGAAGGTGGCGCGTCCTATCTGTGTCGCGGCCGTCGTAGAAGCAATCGCCATCAGTGCAGCGCGCTCGAACTTGATCTTGTAGATCTGAGCAATACGGGCCATCATCCCGAGCTGGATTGGCACCAGCAATGCGGCGTCGGAGAAAGGGATCGGGCTGGCAGCAGCAGCTGCCGCGCTGGCTGCGGCGCCGGCTATGAACTTCTGCGCCTCCTGCGCTTTCCGGACGTGATCGATTTCTTGCGCCGCGACGAGAGCTCCATGAACACCTTCGGGCGCAACGCGAAAGGTGGCATCGAGCAGTTCCTTGAGCCCGTAAGCCGGCTGCCCCGCGAACTCGTCGGCCTTCGCGTACGTCATAAACGGCCGCCCGGAAACGATCGGCAGCCGTTTTGCCATGATCTGCTCGGCGAGCAGTACCGCATCTGGATGGACATAACCACCCCGCATAGGCACCTGGGTCAGCACCAGGATGACCGGCAGCCCCATTTCGTCGAGTCTGCGGACGAAGTCCGCCTCAGCCTCCTCGAAGCGCCGATCCATGCCACGGATGCAATACCAGGCAACGTGAATCTGCTCCGATAGTGGCAGTTGGCGCATCTGGCTCATCGCTTTGTCGAGCTCGGACAAGATTTGCTTATTGTCCTTACCGACCTCAAGACCTTGGGTGTCAACAATGCCCAGGTGGCCGATCTTGTCTAAGTAAAGATGACTGCCGCGGGTCACCGGCTCTCCAATGCCGGTACGCGCGACCTCTTCCCCAAAAATGGCGTTGATTAGGGTCGACTTGCCGACGCCAGTCTTGCCGAAGATCGCCAGATTGAACCGTCCGATTGCTGCGTTCTGCTTCTCATACTCGGTCCGGAACGAATCTCGAAACCAGTCTGTGCTTCCCGCCATAGGCCCAAGGGTACGGGGGACCGAAGTCTTACGGACAGTTAAAGGATCTGGCACACCGGCGAAAAGCAGAGCAAAATTTGGTCTGTGGGGGCAGATGTGGCGTGTGGGGGTGATCACCAGCACGCTGCGACCCTGCTTACTGAAGGCATCGCCAGCTCAGATCTTGGTTATTACACCCGGGCAATCACGCTGTTCGGCGAGGCCATGAGTGCATTGCATTCTGCCGTCCCGCTCAAGGGCACAGATCTCGCGTTCTCAGAATGTTCCACCGAACACGACCGCCTGTCGGCACGAATTCTGTTGGGTCTGAGCTATCCGACTCACGAGATGGGTCAAATCCGGGAAAGTATTCGGCTACTCGTCCAGGCGGAGCGGCTCGCCCATCGTCGATCTCTCGGTCAGCTGACGGTCATCACGCGAGCCCAACATGGCCTTTTATTGCTTAGCGAAGGCCGAGTCACAGATGCGATCCAGCAACTGGATGGAGCGGTTCAGCTGCTTGATGATGCCGAGCCAGCCGACCAATGCAAGATCTTGATCAATCGTGGCGAAGCACATGATCAGCTTGGACACATTCGGTCGGCTATCGAAGACTTCAGCCGTGCTCTTGTCTTAAGTCGACGATACGGGCTTGCCGAGCTCGAGTTCGCGGCCCGTCACAACCTCGGCTATATGCACTATCTAACCGGCAATTTGCCTCGATCACTTGAATTGATGCCGACGGTCGAACAGGCAGCTTCTGATCACTACAAAGGTGTTGTCGGCATTGACCGATCGAGGGTGCTGCTGAGCGCTGGTCTGGTGGCAGATGCCGACCGGACGCTTCTGGAGGCCGCCGCGGCCCTGGAGCGAACCGAGCTAGTCGCTTTGCTGGCGGAGGCAGAACTGACTCGGGCAGATGTCGCCTTGCTGGCTGGTAATTACAAGCTTGCTCAGAAAATCAGCCGCACCGCAGTAGCCAGGTTGCTGCGAGGCAACAATCGACGTGCGATCGCTCTTGGGGAGCTGGTCATCCTTCGCGCGGATGCTGAGGCTGGTCTGCGTGGCGACAAGCTGGTGCGTACCGCCGACCGGCTCACCACCGTGCTCAACCAGTTAGGCCTGCGCGACCAGGCGAAACTGGCGCGCCTGATTGCGATCGAGTACGCGGGACCCAGCCGGCGAGCCAAGCCGCGAGCGTTGCCAACTGTCTCTTCGGCACAGCCGCTGGATCTTCGGTTGTACGCCCGTCTCGTGAAAACCAAGTTGGCTTATGGCCGGGGTGACCGGGCTGCAGCGCAACGACAGGCGCGAGCCGGAATGGCCGAGTTGATGAAGCACCAGGCTCAGTTCGGCAGTCTGGACCTACAGACCTCGAGCGCCGCGCATGGCGTAACGCTCGCAGCGCTCGCGATCACTGAGGAGATCGCATCCGGTCGGCCAGCAGCTGTGCTCGCGTGGCTGGAAAGGGCGCGAGCGATCTCCAGCCGTGTGACGCCGGTACGACCTCCTGAGGATAAGGTCACGGCGGAGCTGCTGACTCAACTTCGCTGGGTGATGACCCAGCTTGATCATGAAGGCGATGAAAGTGAGAGCCGGGAACAGTTGTGCAGGCGGCGTCAAGCCTTGCAGCGTCAGATTCGGGGTCGCTCCTGGACTGTTCGCGGCTCGGACTCGGTCGACCACAAACCAAAGATTGGCGACGTGCGGGAAGCGTTGGACGGCGCAGCGCTCCTGACCATGTTCGGTATCGACGATGACATCCATGGCATTGTGCTGACTCGCCGCGGCTGCTGGATGCAGCGGTTGACCACAATGGCCGAGGCAGAACGATTGTGCCGACGGATCACGGCTGATCTTGATGTATTAGCCCTTAGTCACGTGCCGGAGCCGTTGCGGATCTCGGCACGTAATTCTTTGGCCAGAGACCTGCGAATACTCGATCAGCTCTTGCTCACTCCACTGAATCTGCCCGTTGCGCCCACTGTGGTTGTGCCGCCGGGCCGACTGGCGGCCCTGCCATGGGCCGGTCTGCCAAGTCTGACCGGTCAGCCACTGACCATCGCCCACTCCGCTACGGCTTGGCTGCAAGCCCACGCAAGATTCTGCAACAGGTCAGGCCCAGTGGTAGCGGTTGCTGGTCCCGGCCTCGGGCGGGCCGATCAGGAGGTAGCCGGCGTGGCCCAGCACTGGCCCGGGTGTGAGAGGCTGACCGGCGCGGAGGTAACGGGCGAGGCCTTTCTCAGCGCCATCGACGGCGCTCAGCTGGTGCACGTGGCGGCTCACGGCCGGCACGAGCGTGAGAGCCCACTGTTCTCCTCGATCAGTCTGGTCGACGGGCCCGTGGTCGGTTACGACCTCGATCGGATAGCCGAACCGCCGCAGCAGGTGGTGCTTTCTGCGTGCGAGCTGGGGCAAGCCACAGTACGGCCGGGCGATGAGGCGCTGGGATTGACCCGTGCGCTCCTTCACAGCGGGACCTCAACGATCATCTCCGGCGTAGCCAAGGTTTCCGACGAAGGCGCTGCCGATCTGATGGTGGATTACCACCGCCGACTTGCCGCTGGGGCAGCTCCGGCGTACGCGCTTGCCGATGCTTTGCAAGCCACCACCGAACCCATACCGTTCGGCTGCTTCGGCGCTGGGTGGTAAGGGGACTCCACAAGGGCCACTACACTCGCGGGGTTGCCCCCTCCCCTCAGCTGCGTCCGAGAAAGTGTTTCTGCGTGCCCATCCGTTCTGATTTGCGGAACGTTGCGATTGTCGCTCATGTCGATCATGGCAAGACGACGCTTGTCGACGCCATGCTTTGGCAATCGGGCGCGTTTCGTGCCGGCCAGGCCGTTCAAAAGCGCGTGTTGGACTCGATGGATCTAGAGCGGGAGAAGGGCATCACCATCCTGGCCAAGAACACCGCCGTACGTCACCGTGTGCCGGACGGTGCCACTGTCACGATAAACATCATCGATACGCCGGGTCACGCCGATTTCGGCGGCGAGGTAGAGCGCGGTCTGGAGATGGTCGACGGGGTGCTGCTCCTGGTAGACGCGTCTGAAGGCCCACTCCCCCAGACCCGCTTTGTACTACGAAAAGCGCTGGCAAAAAAGCTGCCGATCATCCTGGTGATCAACAAGGTCGACCGGCAGGATGCGCGAATCCCCGAAGTGGTGGAGGCGACCTACGACCTCTTCCTAGACCTGCTGGACGAAGACAGCAGCGATGCACTCGACTTCCCGGTGGTGTACGCCTCCGCCCGGGCCGGCCGCGCGTCGCTGACGGCGCCACAGAACGGCGAAATGCCCGACAGTGAAGATCTCGGACCGCTGTTTGCCACGATCCTGGAGCACATCCCGGCTCCCAGCTATGTCGAAGGAGCGACGCTGCAGGCACATGTCACGAATCTCGACGCATCGCCTTACCTCGGCCGGCTGGCGCTATGCCGGGTGGTCGCTGGAACGTTGCGGCGCAATCAGAATGTCGCCTGGTGCCGCGCCGACGGCAGTGTTCGTACCGTCAAACTTTCCGAGCTGTTGATCACCAACGCATTGGCCCGGGAACCTGCTGAGTCGGCGGGACCTGGCGACATCGTAGCCATCGCGGGGATTCCTGATATCACGATTGGAGAGACGCTCTCAGATCCGGCAGATCCCAGGCCGCTGCCCCTGATCACAGTCGACGAGCCGTCGATTTCCATGACCATCGGCATCAATACCTCGCCGCTTGCCGGCCGCGCCGGCAAGAGCCTCACTGCCCGCCTGCTGAAGGCCCGGCTGGATGCCGAGTTGGTGGGCAATGTCTCGCTCCGGGTCTTTCCCACCGAACGCCCCGATAGCTGGGAGGTACAGGGCCGTGGCGAACTGCAGCTGGCAATCCTGGTTGAGATGATGCGCCGCGAATCTTTTGAACTCACCGTCGGGAAACCCCAGGTGGTGACCCGCACCGCCGACGGCAAGATCTATGAGCCAGTCGAGCGGCTGACCATTGACATCCCCGAAGACTTCGTCGGTGTCGTTACCCAGCTGCTCGGACTACGCCGCGGCAGGCTGGAGCAGTTGGTTAACCACGGCAGCGGTTGGGTTCGGATGGAATATCTCGTGCCCGCCCGCGGACTGATTGGTTTCCGGACCGAGTTCTTGACCGAGACCCGTGGCACCGGATTGATGCACCACGTTTTCGAGGGGTACGAGCCCTGGGCCGGTGCTATTCGCAGTCGGCTCAGCGGCTCCCTAGTGGCCGACCGGCCTGGCCAAGTCACCTCGTACGCCCTGTTCAGTCTGCAGGAGCGGGGCACTTTGTTCGTAACTCCGGGCATTGAGGTATATGAGGGCATGATCATCGGGGAGAACGCTCGCGCCGAGGACATGGATGTCAACCCGACAAGAGAGAAGAAGCTCAGCAACGTCCGCTCCTCCACTGGGGAAGAGCTCGAGCGGCTCGTGCCTCCGCAGCTTATGAGCTTGGAGCAGGCGCTGGAGTTCTGCCGCACTGATGAGTGCCTGGAGGTGACTCCGGAGGCGATCCGAATGCGGAAGGTCGTGCTGTCCGCCGCTCAGCGGGCCCGAGCCCGCGCTCGCGCCAAGCAAAGCTAAGGCGACATGGAATCAGGCGACGTCCGTGACTGAAACCGATCATCAGCGACGCGACAACGCTGCTGACCTCTGCGACAATCGTTCTGTTAGCGCAGGCAACTGCGACAGGCCGCCTGCGAGGCGCCGATAGGAACGGCTATGGCCGCGGTGACAGTCGCCGCCGTGCAAGCGGCGTACATATTGATGGACCAGCGCGCCTGCCTGGACAAGGCGGTCACACTGCTGCACCAAGCAGCCAACGGCGGCGCAAGGATCGTGGTGTTTCCCGAGGTGTACATTCCGGGAACGCCCATCTGGATCGACTCCAGACCGATTTGGGACGGCGACGAGGACTGGTATGCGATGCTGGTTGATCAGGCCGTCGTGGTCCCCGGCCCAGTAACTGAAGCGCTTGGGGCCGCCGCCCGCGCTGTTGGCTCCTATGTGGTGATCGGCGTGCAGGAACGTGAGCCGCACGGGACCACCATCTACAACACGACCCTTTACTTCGGCTCCGACGGTGGTCTACTTGGCAAGCACCGCAAGTTGATGCCCACTGGCTCCGAGCGCACCGTGTGGGGCATGGGCGACGGCTCGACACTGCCAATCATCGAGACCCGCACGGCAGGCTATCTGGGTTGACCTGCTGGGAGAATTTCATGCCCTTGGCCCGCTACTACCTCTACAGCCAAGGCGTGGATATCTGGGCGGCCCCAACCCTCGCGGCCAGCGACGGCTGGATCGCCGCCATGCGACACATCGCTCTGGAAGGCCGCTGCTATGTCATCGGCGTCAACCCTTGTCTCCACGTCGACCAGATCCCGGTCGACTTTCCTCATCGCGACCGCCTTTGGGCCAACGATCACGACAACGAAGGCTGGGTTGAACCCGGCAATAGCGTGATCATCCATCCCACCGGCAAGGTCTTAGCGGGGCCTGCTCGGCACGAGGAGACCATCCTGTACGCCGAGGTCGAGTTGGCCGCGGTGCGCGCCGCCCGCCGGCTCTTCGACCCAGTCGGCCACTACAGCCGCCCAGACATCTTCCAACTCCGGGTGGATACCCGCTCCCGACCTGCGGTCGTCCTCGATCACCCATCGGACAACCAGGCGCCCGTCGAGCCGACCGCGAAGCCGGCACTTCGAACCCGTGATGAGGGGTAGCCAGCCACTAAGGATGCAGCTTGATTGCAGTCTGACGGGCACTCGGCGAAGCACGCCGCCTGCCATAGTGCTCAATTCGTAACCAACCACCGAGCGCTTCGACACAAGTCGATCACGACCGCGTCGTCGATCTCCACTTCGGCGGCTGTATCGGTGAAGATATTGCCGTCGCTTTGTAGCCATCGGTTCCTTCCCCACCGGAGGCGCGACATAAGTCGTCGGCCGCAGTGAGATCGGGGGAGGATTTGATGAAGCAGACTCCGCTTCCTGATCGACAGCTCACGTCAGGTCTGGCAACTGCGCCGGCTGAGGCAACATCAATGTTGAGTCAGCTTTCCATTCGATATTCGACCACGTCTAGTTCGGGGATCGGTCGGCGACTGGAGCTGTAGAGGTCTGGGTCAGCCCGGGGGGCGATCCCACGCCCCACTCTCTTGTACGCGGGGGGCGCGAGCAAGGGAGTGGGGCGCGAGGGTCGAAGGTTTAGCCAGCTGGTCTCTTTGCGGCAGCCTTCTGAGCAGAGACTTCCTTCGGGGCTGGCTATCGTCTCTACTTCATCCCAGCTGGCTCTTGCTTGGTCATCTTAGGCCCCTGCCCATTGGTTGCACTCCTTTCGTTCTCCTTGACGAAGGAGGTGTACACATCGACAAGGACCCGCTTTTGTCGCTCCGTGATCGCTGAATCCGCTAGCACGGCCATCTCGACCGAAGTTGCGGGATGGTCGTCGGGATCGAGAATTCCAGCCCGGACGTACAACGTCTCTGCCGAAACTCGCAACGCCTTGGCCAACTGCTGCAGAACCTCTGCCGACGGCTTGCGGAGCCCCCGCTCGATCTGGCTGAGGTACGGATTGGATATCCCGGCCTGTGCAGCAAGCTGACGCAGCGACAATTGAGCGGTTCGGCGCTGGCCCGCTATGAACTCACCCAGCGAACCGAGCTGGTCCGTGATCTTGTGGGTTGGAATTTTCACCATGCCAGCCAGTGTGCTTGCAATTGCAAGCAGGTGCAAGCTAACAGCTCGCGAATCGTGATGCAGTCGGCGTTTAACGGCCTAGAACGACGGCTTGCGGCACCGACGCAGTGATCAGCGTGCCGTCCGGCCGTCGATCGACGGTTTTGGATGGCAGCGGATCGTCGATGCACGGGCCGTGGTGTGCCAGCGGCACGCGTACTGGGTTGCCAGCCGAGACCGTGAAGCGTTCGCCACGAACGTCCAGCTCGGCACTATCGCCCTCGACGACATTAAAGGCAATCGCACCACTGGTTACGTCAACCTTCACGCGGGTGCCGCGAAGCGTGACCTGGAACGTCAGACCGGCCCATGATTCTGGTAACCGGGGGTCGAAGGTAACGACGCCGTTGTAATCCCGCATGCCGCCAAACCCGAAGGCCAGCATGTCCCAGACTCCGGCGGTCGAGGCAACATGCACACCGTCGCCGGTGTTGCCGTGCAGATCGGCTAGGTCGACAAATGCCGAGTTATAGAAGTAGCGGAGCGCAAGATCCCGGTAACCGACTTCAGCTGCAATGATCGATTGCACAATGCCGGACAGTGTGGAATCACCAGTGGTGATGGGGTCGTAATACTCGAAGTTGTTCCGCTTCTGCTCATTGCTGAAATGATCACCTTGCAGGAACATCGCCAGCACCACGTCGGCTTGCTTGAGCACCTGGAATCGGTAGATCACGAGCGGGTGATAATGAAGCATCAACGGCCGCTTCTCCGGCGGCGTGTTCGTGAGGTCCCAGATTTCCCGATCAAGGAAGTGTGCGTCTTGGGGATTGATCCCGGTGACTTTGTCGTAGGGGATCGACAATGATTCCGCACAGGCAGCCCATTCGTCGATTTCGGAGTCGGCGAGTTCGAGCCGTTCAACTACCCGCTGGTACGCACGCGGCAGTTCACGCTTTAGCTGACGAAGGAGCTCGGCTGCCTTAGCCAGGTTGAACCGAGCCATGACATTGGTGAAGAGATTGTCGTTGACCACGGTGGTGTACTCGTCCGGGCCCGTCACTCCGTGAATGTGAAAACTGCGGCTTCCACTGCCGTTCTCACGCCAGAAGCCGAGGTCGGCCCACAGCCGGGCGGTTTCGACCAGGATGTCGACACCCTCCTTATTCATGAAGTCTTGATCACCGCTCGCGGCGACGTACTTGCAAAGGGCGTAGGCAATATCGGCGTCGATGTG
>DATDKX010000015.1:0-2247 GCA_036519615.1 Propionibacteriaceae bacterium | reverse complement strand
CCCGGTGCTGACCGAAGACGTGTGCGTACCTATCGCCGCCGTACCGGAGATGCTGGCCCGCATCGACCTGATCGCCAATGAGCACGACATTTTGATCGCCAGCATTGCCCACATCGGCGACGGCAACTTACATCCGTTGCTCATAGCTGAACCGGGCGACACTGCCGCTCAGAACCGTGCCAAGATCGCGTTCGAGGAGATCCTGAGCGCTGCACTTGATCTTGGAGGCACGGTGACTGGCGAGCATGGCGTAGGTCTCCTCAAACGCGGCGGGCTGTCTCGGGAGCTCTCCCCTGCCGTGCTCGAGATGCATCGTGCCATCAAAGCCGCTCTCGATCCGCACTACATTCTCAATCCCGGCAAGATCTTCTGAGAAACCGATCGTTCACCTTGATGTGAGATCTTGTGATCTTGGGTTGATTCGGGTGAGTCCGCCGAGTATGGAAATGTTAGCTAAGGAGGTTGACTTGCGTGCGAACGATGACAGAGCAAGAAGATAAGTTCGATGTCGACTCGGATTGGGTGATGCCGCCGCTTGCGGAATTGGTGCCCGATGGGGGTCGTCTTGATCAAGAGGTCCGCAAGCTCGACAACACCTACTTCGATACGCCAGGTGCTGGTTTGCGGTTGTTTGGGATCACGCTGCGGCGCCGGGTCGGCGGCTCTGAGACGGGCTGGCAGTTGAAGGTTCCAAGCGGGACGGCAAAGACGGAGCTGCAAAGCGGTTCACGAACGAAAACTCTGCCGCCAGCCTTGGTGGCGGGGGTGGAGGGGCTGCGCGCCGGTGAGAGCCTCGACCCAGTCGCCAAGATCGTGACAACTCGAACGGCGTACCGACTCCTCAATGCCGATGGTGAGCTGGTGCTGGAGATTGCCGACGACCAGGTGGAGTCAGGGCCACCCGACGGCGGTTCAGCGCTGCACTCGTGGCGTGAGGTGGAGATCGAGCTGGGCCCCGCAGGCAAGAAGAATGATCTCAAGCGGGCGCGGAAGCTGCTGCAGGCTGCAGGCGCATCCCTCAGTACGAGCAGGTCCAAGCTGGATCATGCCCTGGCTCCGAGCTCGCCGGACGGGCAGGTCTCCACGATCGAGCCTGGCACTGTCGGTGAGTTGGTGGCTGCGTACCTGACGGCGCAATGCGACGTGCTTGCAGGCAACGACGTCGGAATGCGCACCGGTATGCCAGCAGTACACAAGACTCGGGTGGCGGCGCGCCGGCTACGCAGCACGCTACGGATCTTTGACGAGGTGGTCGACGCCGAGCCAGCTGAGGAACTGGACAAGGAGCTGCAGTGGTACGCCGACCTGCTGGGTCAGGTACGTGACCGAGACATTCTGAGTAACCGACTGACCAAGGAGATCGCGGAATTGCCGCCGGAGCAGATCCGCGGACGGGTTGCAGACGAAATCACGAAGGCCCTCGCCGCGGAACGGGAGGACGCGTTAGCTAGGTTGGCGAAGGGAATGCGTACCAGGCGCTATAAGCACCTGATGCAGCTGCTGCGCGGCTGGCGCGCCACGCCGCCACTCACGGAAGCCGCTGCTGAGGAGGCCGTGGCAGCGGTCAAATACGTGGAAAACGCCAAGCAGAAGGCTGACAAACGACTTCGGAAGTCCGATGACGACATTGACCAGCTGCATCGGGCGCGGAAGGCGATGAAGCGGGCACGCTACGCGGCTGAACTCGTCGAACCGGCCGACAAGGAGATGAAGGCCATCGAGAAGGAGGCCGAGGAACTCCAAACTCTGCTGGGCGAGCATCAGGATGCCGTCGTCTCCGCGAAGTTCCTCATCACCATTAGTGCGTCTGGAAACGGGCAGAGCAGAGACAATGGATTCACCTACGGCGTCTTGATGGCCAACGAGCTGAATCGCGCAGCACAGATTCGGGCATCACTGAGGAGCTAGCAGCAGCATTTCTGTCGGTGGCGCGGTAGAGATCCAAGGTGTCCGAGCCGGTTCCGTCCAGCCTTGTGGCCTGTGGACCACCAGCTATGGGCTCTCGGGCTACGACGGGTTTTCGGGCTGAGCATCCGGTAGCGGCGGATTCCCGTGGAGGATACTGGCCAGAGCATAACGGGCAGTGTGCGCGAGCTACCGATCCCCCAGAGGAGTTGTCATGCTTGAGGTAATCGGGACGATCATCTTCGGAGCGATCATCGGCGTGCTCGCGCGAATCGTGCTGCCAGGCAAGCAACCGTACGGATTCATTGTGACCGTCTTGCTTGGCGTTGCCGGTGCCTTGAT
>DATDKX010000014.1:0-19303 GCA_036519615.1 Propionibacteriaceae bacterium | reverse complement strand
GTGGCCGGAATCGGACCCGTAGGTATGAGTAGCTTGGAAGTAATCCCAAACGGTCCGCTGACGTTCGTGCGTACCGTCGATGTGACTACAGGTTCTTGACCGCCCGGATGGCGGCGACGGCGCGCGGGAATCCGATGTAGGGGAAACAGTGCACGAGGGCGGCCACGACCGCAGCCTGGGAGTTGCCCACCTGGATGCACGCGCGGCCGTGGGGGCCGAGCTGGGCCGTAGTGTCGCCGATTGCGGCTAGGGCACACAGCAGCAGGAGTTCGCGCTGAGACAGCGTGAGTCCGCCCCGAGTGTAGAAGTCGCCGAAGCAGAACTCCGTCAAGAACCGCGGCAGTAGCTCGTTGAACGGCTGGGGCAGGTCGGCCAGGTTGTCCTTGACCTCGTTTCCGTAGAGAGGAGCCTGCTCAGCGAGGCCCTTTGGGTATCGGTCGGCGTCCGACACCGTGCCCTGGACGGGGAGCGGCAGCTGGATGCCCTGGGCCACGAAGACGTCGTTGATCGTTGCGACCGCGTTGAGCGTGCGCGGGAATCCGATGAAGGGCGCCAGCTGGTAGATGGCCCACGGATCTCGATCGGTTGGACGCCGACGTTGAGCGCCGCGGCCGTGTGCGACTTCAGCTGCGGCAAAGTCTGCAGGCACGCCAGCACCGTGACGGTGATCAGTTCGCGGGTCTGGTCGTCGAGCACACCGGTGTCGAACACGTCGCCGAAGATGAACCGGCGCAGGATCTCCATCAGCTCCGGATCGCTGTCGGGCGCACTGTTGTCGCGCGGCCCGAACAGCCGCTCATAGGTGGCCTCGGCGTGGGCCTGGCGCTCCGACACTTCGGTGTCGTGCTCGTTGGGAGTCATAGTGAGCCACTGTCGGCCACGCGCAAGGACCCGTCAAGAGTCGGCCAGCGGAACGATGCCTATCCGGTAGGACCATCAATGTGGCGCGCCCCGGCAGCGAGGACACACGCCGCTTGACGCTGGTCGAGCCCGATTCGGGGGCGTCGGCGATCGTGGCGGTCTCGGCCGGCGGGGTGAGCGCCGTCCGCACCATCGATGCGACGGCGGCCCGTCCGCCCAGCACTGTTGCCGCCTCGTTCAGCCAGGTCGCGCGTTGCTTGGTCAGGGATCGGGGTTCGTGTTTGGCGTCCCGGGTCTCCAAGGTCGCTTGCTGGGCCAGGTGCAACGCTTCAACCGCGGTCGGTGGCCGGCCATGATCTTCTTGGAACTGGATGGCGAGCTCGCCGCGGCGGGTCTCGATGTGAGCGCGGCGGGTCGACCAGCGTTGGTTCAGCCGTGGATCGACACCGACGATCTCCCGGATCGGCCGCTTCGCCGGGTCGGTCCACGGCCGTTCAGCAAACCGCACCCCTAAGGTCTCACGCAGGTGCTGCTCGAGCGCGGTGTTGTAGGTCTCCGAGGCTGCCACATTGGCCTTGAACAGCACCCGCCCGTCGATGGACAGCCACCGTCCGTCGAGGGTCTGCACCTTGTTGGCCACTGCGACGTGGGTGTGCAGATCCGGGTCGCCGGCCCGGCTGTCCCGATGGGTGAACGCGGCAGCGACCAGGCCTCGGACGTTGACCTGCCGGATGCCTTGTGGTCCGGTCCGGGTGAACAGCGCGTACGTCTCGATGAACGTCAACGCCTCCTGCACTGCGGCCTGATGAGCCCGTTCGATCGCGGCCGCCACCGCCGGGTCGGCGACCGCCCACAAGGTCGAGACTGACTTCACCGGGGAGAGGTCGTAACCGGCCACCGTCTGTGTCCGCGGCCGGGAGTCTTTTGCGATCTGCCCCGCCAGCTCCCGCGCATTAACCGGGTCGCGCCCATGCTCGGCCCGGAAGAACTCCCGTGCTACCTGAGTCCGCACCCGTGCCCGGTCAGCCGCGGCGATCGAGGCGTCGGCCGGCCAGCCGATGGCGCTGTTGAGCGCCGCGATGCGCTTGGCCACCTCGAGCCGGAACGGGATCAGATCATTGTCGACGATCTTGAACGGCACCCCCAGCCGCGCCACATTCTGAAAGTCCCACAGGGTGAGGTCGGGTCCTTCCAACTGCTGCTGCCGCAGCTCAGCGAGTGGGTGCAGACCGCAGCCGAACAAGGCTCGCATCTGCTCCGCGGTCACCGGGTCGCCAGCGCCCAGGCCGTCGATCCCGTCCATCCCGGACCCGATCCACACCCCAGGTGACTCACCGCGTTCGGTGTAGCAGGACGCCAGCCCGATATGACCTTTCTCGGTGGCATCCAAGGCCGCCACCTGCCGGGTCAGGTAGTCATACCCAGACCCAGCGGTGAGCTTGTGCACACTCATGGTCACACACCCGAAAGGGGAATTGGCCGCCACGGCGGTCACGCCGCCCGGGGGTACGTCCCCGCGTGCATCAGGTGTGTGGCACTTCGGATTTGAGATCAGGGTGGAGGTACGTTGGTCCGCTCCGTGACGCGCGTCGATGATCGCTACCGGCCAGATGGGTGAACCGCCCAGCGAACGGAGGCGGCGAAGGGAGGCACGTCTAGTGGATCGGGACACGGCGAGGGGGTGCTGGCGTCGCGCGGCTGATGTGGCGAGCCGCGGCGCTGGTTCGGGTCCGGGCCGATAAGGAGGATCCGCGTCCGTGTCCGTCGGCCGCTGTCTTGATCATCTCTGCTCTGCTCTCCACGGTGGACGAGAGAATCCGGTCTGTACCTCTCCATCCACAGCGAGCGAGGCTACTGATCATCATGGTGAAACTCGGCAACTGAGATGATCTTGACGCCCCGCTGGTACACGGTGGCTCAGGTGGCACAGCTGCTCAACTACGGGGAGAGCAAAGTTCGAATGCTGATGATCACTGGCCAGCTGCGGTCGATCAAGGACGGCCGATCACGCAGGATTCTTCCAGAGTGGGTCGAGGCCTATGTTCAAGATCGCGCCAAGGCTGCCGAGGACATCTGGTGACGAGTCGAAGAGCCAACGGCGAAGGATCGATCTTCCCATACCGTAAAGGGTTTGCGGCTTACGTTTGGATCACGGCTCCGTCAGGGAAGCGTCAGCGCAAGTACGTCAGGACGAACACGTGAGGTCGTCCATGGGCGGTGGGTGGAGCTCACGCGGAAAGCCGCACGCGGGCGAGTTGTAACCAAGGCGCCGACAGTTGGGCACTTCCTCCATCGGTGGCTCGAGGGAGGCCTATCTTGTCTGCAGCTGATCCGCCAGCCGACCTTGCTCAAGTAGGTCGTCGAGAACCTCGGCAATTCTCAAGATCAGCGAGACGTGTCCCTCGCCTTCGAGGATGTGCAGCTGTGCGCCGGGGATGTGCTGACTGAGCCATTCCGCATGCTCGGTCCCGACGTTGCGATCATCCGCGCCGTGCCAGATCGAGACCGGGACGCGAATTTGATCAAGGTCGAAGCCCCATGGCTGGACCTGGGCAAGAGTGTCATCGCGCCAGCCGATAACACCTTGATGCACCGAGTGGCGCATACAGGCCACCGCGTACTCTCCGAGTTCGCCGGAGAGCGCGGGGCCGAACATGCCGCGGAGTGCCTCGAGCAGCTGATCGTCGGTCAGGCCGAGCATCGGCGCGATGAACTGTTCAAGGGTTGCCGTCAGCGCTTCCCTGCCTTGACCAGCGGCGGTGTACTCAGTGACGTTGGCTGCGGTCATTCCGGCGAACGGGTCCAGCCCTGCGGCGTCATGTGGACCGGGAGAAGCCAGACAAGCTACAGCGCGGCAGCGTTCCGGCAGCAGCGCCGCGCAGGCAAGAGGACTCGGGCCGCCTCCGGACCAGCCGATCGTGACGAACGCGCCGAGGCCAAGGTGGTTAAGAACGGCCTCGGTGTCAGCGGCGGCATCCGCAATGACTGCATTGCTACCAGACTCCAGCCTTGGTGTAGAGAGGCCGCATCCGGGTCTGGAGTAGGAGATGACCCGAAGGCCGCGCTGTGTAGCCGGCCGCTCGATAATCCCGAACGGCACTGCGGCGCCGGGTGTCCAGTGGTGAAAGACCAAGGGATAGCCCTCCGCTGGACCGCAGACCAGTGCCTCAACCTGGCGCCCATCGCCGGTAGGGACGAGGTACGTCTCCTGGTGGCTCGTCATCTGGTGGCCAACGTCCGGTCGGCGGGGGCGGGCATCGAGGCGCGTCCGGGATCCGGAGTGCTCTCGCCGACAGTGCGGCGGAGCAGCACCACGGCCAGCACGACCATCCAGGCGAAGGTGGTGTAGGCGTTGATCCGCTCGAACGCGCCGAGCCAAGGCGTCGGCAAGTTGTTCGCGATTTCACTCATAAGAGGGCCCGTCAGCCCGCCGAACAGCATGATCACCACCAGGGACGCGATCGCGTAAAGCCGGAACCACCCGCGGATTGCCACCGCGGAGGCCGCCACCGCACCGAAGATGGACAGGCTGAACGCCATCGTCAAGATGAGGTGCATCGTGTCGTTGAACCCGGCCTCCATTCCCCGCGAGCTCATCGGGAAGAACGGATGCAGCGGCGCCGTGACCACACCAGCGGCGACCATGAAGCCGGCCGTCCAACGCAGCGCCCGGCTACCGCCGGCCGACAGCCACACACCCACACCGAAGGCGATCCCGAGCAGGTTGTGCAGCGCGATCCAAGTCACCGCTAGTGGGCGGACCGGAGAGCCGTAGGCGGACAGCTCGCTGATCGCTTGATCCTTGAAGCTGTAGCCCTCATATAACAGACCGGTAAGCAGGTCGCCGACGGCGTAGACCCCTACCGCCCCAATGCCGGCGACAAGCAGCCACTTTCGGAGCCGCCTCCCCGGCCAAGCGCGTTGGATGACCTCACCGCAGGAGTCGACGCTCGATAGTGCCGACATGACTGACCTCCTCTTGCATCGCTGTCAATACCAGCTTCCGATTGCAACCCCAGGGCGTTACCAGAGGCGAAGGTCCCCCAGGTCCGACGAAATTAGTTAGGTAGGGCGGCGAAGCGCTATAACTACTCACCGTTCTGCCTTCGATATCCGAGTCTGCCTCCTGTGGTAACCGCAATCACCAGACCGATTGCCAGAATTGCCAGAAAGGATGTCAGCGTCGAAGCCCGTGTCGTCTGAGTGAATGCCAACGAAATCACTGAAGTATGCGCCAGCGTCGCGAGGAATACACTGCCATTGGTGCGGTTGAATAACCACGCCAAAATTAGCGAGAGGCCGACCGTATAACCGCCAACAGAAACAATAAATGCGGTCGCAATCTGCCCGACACCATATCCCGCATTGGTGTAATTCGGTATGAAGACAAACAACGGTAGGTCACACATTCCCCACAGTGCGCCCACCACCAGGCTCGCCCGGAGTGGCCCGAACCGCTCCTGCAAGCGCGGGAGTGCGAAGCCGCGCCAGCCAGCCTCCTGGCCACCACCGATAGGGAGATGCGCGACGAACATTACCGCATACGTCAAACCCACAGTGAAGCCGCCGCCCTCCAAGCCCTTCGTGCCACCAGGGAGGAACACGTAGCCGAGCAGCACCAAGGCAGGAAGGACGAGAAGGGCGAACACATACCAGCGGGCTGCCACCCGCCAACGAATCCAGCACCGAAGGAATGTGCGCAGACCCGGCCTTCCTCCCAGCATCCCAGTTACCAGAACCGCGGCCAGTGCGGGCACAAAGACTCCTGGTGCCGCCAACAACCTGCTGGCTTTGCCGGCGAGCCCATAGACCACGAGCCAATAGCTCCAGGTCACCAGATAGGTGATAAGGAAATACGCCCGCAAAGGATGGGCGCGGATCACACCGATCCACCTGCTGCGGTCGGCCGGCCTAGCACTTGTTTTCCCATCAGCGATTGACGTGTTCAGCTGCGCGACGGCATCGGCGGAGTCTTTGCGGGTGCGCCCTGACATTGTGGCCTCCTCGGAAAGTCGCTGAGCGCAGGGCTCGGCGACTAGCTTCGGCCGAAACTTCTTGTGTCAGCTCTAGCGTCGGTCAGCGCGGGTAGGCGCGGCTAGGATCGTTCGTCCTATTCCGTTGGGGCCATTGGACAGCAACTGGAAGGCGTGTGTTTCCGACCAAAGGGGCGCGGAAGTGGGGCAGACCAGAGGTTAGGCGCACTTTCGCACCAAAAGGTGCGGAAGTGACGGCCGCTCTGGCAGCGATGAGGGCAGAATCGATGGCGCCACATTGCGACTCGATGGAGAGACGGTCGTCGGCGCCGCACGCGGCGCCCTGAGGCCGACGATGTCGCTATCGTGCTGCCATTTGTGCCGGAGCGCGACGAGGCAGATATGCGGGCGGCGTTCGCGCTGGTCATTCCGGTGCGTGCCATGGGCGTCGTACAAGGACAGATCGGTGGCCGACAGCCGAAGTTATGTGGAAGCCATGCTCGGATTCGAGGTGTACAGCGACTCAGTGCTCAAGGCGCTGCAGGCCCAGGACGAGCACGGCCATGAGCTCAGCCATGGTCGACCGTCCAGCGGCACGCCGTCTGGCGGCCCATCGTCATCGTGGAGGGTGGATCCTGATCAGAATGATGGTTGGGGATGGACCCGATTGGCCTCTAACAGGCGCGCCGCAGGCGGTCCTGGGCACCATCCCTCATGCGCCCTGTCCACCGGCTGCGCGAGCAATTCCTCGATCGGCACAAGGCCAGGTACCGACGTTGTCGCAGAAGGTTGGCCCGGCTCACTGCTAAACCCCGGTCATCACAGTTAAGCCTAGCCACGCCGAACATCCGGGAGTAGAAAGGCGAAGGGCTGGCAGCGTCTCACCAGTGCCGAGGATGGCGAACAGCGAGCATCGCGCGAGGCACCTAGCGAGAGTTAGTTAGTGATCAAGAGCAGCCAGGAGGGCCGTTCACCCCTCCGGAAGGTGAGGAAATGATCGAGGAACCGTCGCCGGCGGCGAACACATACCCGGCGCGCCGCGGGCAGTTCCGGAATGGGATGAAGTATCTGACCTGGGGAAGCGGGGCCAAGACTGCGCTGTTCCTGCAGGGCGGACCGGGCAGTGAACTGCCGGCCGGGATGCTGCTGCGGCTGTTCCAACGCCGGTTCCGCCCGTACGTCGCGGCCGGGTTTGCCGTCTGGGTCCTCACCCGCCGGCGCCACATGCGCGCCGGCCACAGCGTGGCAGATATGGCCGACGATGTCGCGCAAGCCATTACCGACGAGCTCGGTGGCCGGGTGGACCTGGTCGTGGGGGAGTCCTATGGCGGGATGATCGCGCAGTACCTGGCGGCCAAGCATCCCGGCCGGGTCGCGTACACCGCCATCGTCGCCGCTGCTGCTGAGGTCAGCGCGTGGGGTAAGCAGGTGGACTCGCAGATGGCGCAGGGAGTTGTTGATGGTGACGCTGCCGCAGCCGGTGGCGCGATTCTGGAGTACCTGCTGCCACGTGACCGCCTGGGTGTCCTCCGCCGGCTGCTCGGCCCCGGCCTCGGCCGTCTGATGATCGCGCGGTACAAAACGGTGCCTCGCGATGACTTGTTGATCGAGGCTCGGGCTGAGGTGGCGTTCGATTCCCGGGCGGTCCTGCCCAGCATCCGGGGGCCGGTACTGCTGATCTGTGGCGACCGGGACCAGTTCTTCAATCGCGACGTGGTCGAGGAGACCGCCGTCCTCATACCGGGCTGCTCGCTCATCTGGTACGCCGGGAAGGGTCACATGAAGACCGCGGCCAGCGGGCGGGTGGCCTCCGACGTACTGGCCTTCGCCGCTCGTGGCTAGCTGCTAGGGACTGAGGTAGGAGCGTCTTGCCGGGCCTCCTCCAGCCCGTACGCGCTCTCGATTCGCGACAGGGCCGAGGGTCATGATTTCGCCAGGACAGGACATACGCCCCTGTTATGAGTAACATGCCGAGCGGTTTCGCTCGCGATGGAATGCGCGGATCCTTGCCGGGGTCACGACCCCGCCACGCTCGGGGGCCGTACTGCCAAGGTGGCTGCGTGGCTACCCCTACACCGACGCCGCGGCGTACATTCCCAGGGAACTACCTGTGGATGTATCCGCTGTGGTATTTAACCTGCGCTGGTGGTCTATACCGCCCTTTATCGGACATGTCTGGACTACCGGTTTGAAGTTGCCGCAATAGCCATTACCTGGCGGTCCTGATTGTCGCGCCGGTGTTGTTGAGCATCGCCTTGGCGCAATCGAGGTGTCCAGAGCCGGCGGACGGCTCCGGTCGAGATGTCCAGTCGATCGTGATCACAGCTTCCCCGGTGTCCAGGGTCTGCCGAGGAAGTACAGCGAGCAGAAAAGCGCAACCTCATCGAGGTTCTGCCGAGCGTCCGGGCTCTAGTTCGCGAGATGACGCGCGAGGAACTCCCCGAGCTCGTGGCGGACGATCTGCTCGCCCCAGCTGCCCCAGGCGACGTCGAAGACGTGCCTGGCCCAGGGCAGCTCGATGAGACGGTGGGGGACGCCGGCCTCCTCCAGCCGGTTCGCCAGGAGCAGCGACTGCTCCGGTGGCACCCACTGGTCCTCACCGCCGTGGGTAAGGAACGTCGGTGGATCCCCGGGGTCGACGTGGAACGTCGGAGAGATGAGACTGCGGTCGGGTTCCGGTTCGCTATCGGGGGTGAATCTCGTGTAGTCGACCGAGAGGAGGTGCGGCCTCCACCACGGCCACTGCATCTCGTCGAAGCGCGTCTGGTCGGTGACTGAGTAGAAGGCGGCCACGGCCTCCACGCCGGTGTCCGGGACGCCGCAGCTGGGCGGCAGCAGTGGGTCGCCCTCGGTATAGGCCGCGAGCAGGGCGAGGTGGCCGCCGGAGGAGCGGCCCATGAGGGCGATGCGGTCGGGGTCCACGCCGTAGCGGCCGGCGTTCTCCTTGACCCAGCCGACCGCGCACTTCACGTCGCCGGTGGCGTCCAGGGTGCGGGGCGGCTGCCCGAGCCGGTAATCCCCGAGCCGGTAGTCGATGTTGAAGACGACGTAACCCTCCTCGGCGAGCCACTCGCTCCAGAAGGCTTCGTCGCTACGGCTGCCAAAGATTCCACCGCCGCCGTGCACTGTGACCACCGCCGGTCGTCGCTCCGGCCCCGCGGTGTCGCCTTGGTCCGGCGGGCGCCAGACGTCGAGCTTGAGCTCCTGCCCTTCCGGCCGGGCGTAGGTCACCGTCTCGGGCGAACCGATGGAGGGGAAGGAGAAGTACTCCGAGAGCGAGAGCGCGACGCCCTCTTGCGAGGCGGTACGCCATCCCTGCACCACGGGCACAAGGGAGAGTGCGACGGTCACCACTCCCAGCACCGCCGCCACAAGCGAGCTCCTGCGGAACCCGACGCGGCGCGCGAGCAGGGCCAAGGCGAGGCCGAGCACGGCGAAGATGGCGAGCCAGAGGCTGTATCCCTCGGCGACCACGGCGAGCAAATCCAGGGCTAGGTTCGGCCAGAGCAGGCCCAGGTTCGGGGTGGGCAGCACGATCATGAGCCCCAACACCAGCCCGATCACCGCCCCACCGAGCACGATCGCGGCCAACGCGCCTCGGAGCAGCCTACGTCGGGTGACCATCAACGGCGCCCTCTCTCATCCCCGCCGCGCGGCGCTTCGGCGGCTCACTTTGTGGGCCCGAGCCTGTAGCACAACGACCAGAGGAGGCCGAAGAACGAGCCCACGGTGGTGCGCTCCTGCCCGCTCCGTTCGAACCCAGCGCGAATACCTCGCGTGATCGATGGTGAAGGACAGGTCGTCGACCGCAAACGACGTGGCCGCAGGTCTTGCGCAGGTTCCTGACTTCCACGGCAGCCACTGCGTCCACCTCCTCGTGAACCTCTTGTTAGGTGTTCTTGTGCGTGTGCGCCGTCTCATGCAACCCGAGTGGAGTGGCACGCGTGTGTTCCCCTCGCGAGAGCCTTCTGCGGTCGGCCAGCATGACCGCGGCCACGACGACCCACAGCGTCGCACCGAGGACGAGGTTGAAGATCAGGTCGGGTACCCCTACCATCGCCGGTGGGCCGGGGAGGATAAACGGCCAGACGATGATCATCAGGTGCATGAGCATCGCCATCAGCACACTCTGTGTATGGTCGTAGACCCACACCATGAGCACCCGGTAGGCCAGCATGTAGAAGATGATCGCAGCGACGTTGAGCGCCGGCGGGACAGCCCCACTGGCGAATGCCGCGTAGACCGGCACGTGCAACACCATCCACGGCACGCCTACGATGAGTCCGGTCGCCAGCACTCCATGCCGCTTGCTGAGTTCGGCAGTAGCGAACCCTGTCCAGCCTGTCTCCTCGAAGAAAGAGGCGACCAGCCCCACCACGAGACCGGCCACCAGACCGGCCACCAGCAGGCTCGCCTTGTCTTCCGCTGTGATGATGGTGGGGAGAAACGCCTGTGAGGTGAGGGAAAACGCGCCGAGGATCGCCGTCCACACGAGCGGGACGGTCAGCAGTGCGACCGCGTACCAGCGAACGCCCACCCGCCACCGGAACAACCGCGATCAAGATCGCGCAGGCCCACTCTGCCAGAGGCGAGGGCGATCACCAGGATGCCTGCCCCAGCGATGATGAGAGCACCTGGGAGAATGGCCAGCCAGCCGAACAGAGCTACGTCTGGCATGGATGTCAGCTCATCGCCGGTGCCCAGCACGCCCCCAGTGCCCATGAAGGCAACGATGATGAAACCGGGGCCCCATGAGAGTGCGAACACGAGAGTGTAGTAGGTCAGCACCGCGTGCCTCTTGATGAAAGCACGAAAGGATGTCTGTTGCCTTGTCTCCATGGCTTTGACCTGCCCGCTCATGCCGGGAAACATCATCGCGAGCCTCCATTCGACCCGGTATCCGCCGCAGGATTGTCCTGCGGCTTTTAGCTTGGCAGTGTCAGTACCCTCTGGCCTGGAGTCGAAGGGCCGTCGAGCAGGAGGTCGAACGTCCTGCGCTCGTCGCGGAGGCGGTCGCGCAGAGGGTCGAGCCCGTGATCGTGCCCTGGTCCAGATGCACACTGGGTCCTTTGACCCTGGCACAGGAGCCGGCCATCTTGTCTGACACCGGTTGGCCCATTCTCGACACAGGAAGGGTCGCGATGTTGACGATCGAGTCCCGGTTCTTCGTTGCCGGGATTTGCGGCAGCGAGATCACCGACTTCCTGCTCGACTGCACTGACAACCGCTATCGGCATTGGTGGCTGGGTACCCACCTGGAGCTGCATGCGCTGTCCCGCCGTCGCGGTCACGTCGGCGACATTGTGCTGATGGACGAATACGTCGGGACGCATCGGGTGCGGATGCAGGCTGTCGTCGTTCACGTCGTGCCAGATAAGAAGGTCGTCTGGCAGCTGGGGAAGGGAGTCCGGTTGCCGGTCTGGCTGGCGCTCGAGCTGGCCGATCGCGACGGCGGGGTAGACCTGCGGCACATCGTCACCGCCGGCTTCCGCGGCGTTGGGCGAGTCCTCGACCCGCTGTTGCGACGCTACTTCTCTGCCGAGTTCGCAGCCGCGATGGACAAGCACGCCAGGACGGAGTTCGCGCTCCTGCGGGACCACCTCGCCGAGACTCGCTCGACATCCTGATCAGGGCTGGGGACCGCTAGCGCGACCTTCAGCAGATAGTCATGACCGGTGCGCTCGACGGTCTTGCCCTGTGGCGTGCGGCCCGACGGGGATAGGCGAGTCTGCCGACGACTCTGAGGTGAGGACCAACCTAACCGCGACCGTTCGGCTGGTGGATGGAGTGACGAGAATTCACATGCCCGGCAAACCTGACTCACCAGACATGTTGTCATTTATCAGGACTCTGCCCGAGGCTGAGTGTTTCGAGTTGCTCGATGTGGTCATGGTCTGACGAGTCGGATTCGTAGCTATGCGCGCTCTTGTTGTCTACGAGTCGATGTATGGGAATGTCCATTGCCTGGAGCAGCAGGCCGACAAGCCTGACTCAAGATCATATGTGCGTGTGCGACTTCTTATGCAACCCGGAATCCTCAAGGAGTTGTTCCACCAAAGACACCTACTGGGTTGTCTACCACAATGGTGGGCGCCGAGATACCTCACCGTTCATCACGTTCTCACTCAACGTGTCTGAATGGAGTTGCACGCGTGTGTTCCCCTCGCTAGAGCTTTCTGCGATTGGCCGCCGCGACCGCGGCCACGAAGACCCACAGTGTTGCACCGAAGACGAGGTTAAAGATCAGCTCAGGTACCGCTGCCATCGCCGGGCCGAGGAGGTTGAACAGGAAGACGATGAGCGGCAGGTGCATGAGCGTCGCGATCAGCACACTTTGGGTACGGTCGTAAACCCACACCATGAGCATCCGGTAGGGCACGAAGTAGAAGAAGATCACGGCCACCTCGAGCGCCGGCGGGACAACCCCACTGGCGGTTTCCGCGTAGAACGTCAGGTGCATCACGCCCCACGGCAGGCCCAGGATGAGTCCGGTGGCCAGCAGTCCATGCCGCTTTCTGAGTTCGTGGGTTGCGAACCCTGTCCAGCCGATCTCCTCGAAGAAGGAGATGACCAGCCCCACCACGAGAAGGCCCACGAGACCGGCCACCGGCAGGCTCGCAGTGTCTTCCGCTGTGATAATGGTGGGGAGAAAGGCCTTTGAGGTGAGCGAAAGCGCGATGAGGATCGCCGTCATCAACACCGGGACGGTCAGCAGTGCGACCGCGTACCAGCGAACGCCCACTCGCCACCGGAACAATTGCGATCGCAGGTCGCGCAGGCCTTCCCTGCCATAGGCGAGGGCGATCACCAGGATGCCTGCCAGGGCGGAAGTGGGAATACCGACGAGCCAGGCCAGTGCCATGAGCGGATCTGGGTCTGCCAGTGGTGTCAGCTCATCGCCGGTGCCCGGGAAGGCACCGGGACTGGCGGTGATGAGAGCGAGGCCCCATGGACCCAAGGTGAGCGCGAACACCAAAGTGACGTAGGTCAACACGGCGTGCCTTTTGATGAAAGCACGAAAGGATGTGTGTTGCGTTGTCTCTATGGCTTTAACTTGCCTTTCCTCACTGCTCTCGGTGTGAAAGGCAGCCAGGCCGACATCGCTTGCGGTCTTTCGCTTGACTTGCGACTGGCTCCATCGTGCTTTTCCTTCCATGATTGCCCTCCGAAACCTTCGCCGCTTGCGCTAGTGATGCGCGGGCTCGTGGTCGGCGGAGCCGCTCGGATGAGCGGACTCGTGCATGGCGCGGAACATGTCGGTGGCCTCCGCCGACCCAAGTCCAGCATCAAGTAGCGGCAGATACAGTTCCTCTTCCTTGGCGAAGTGCAGCCGGATGATGCCGTACAGCCCGTACAGGATGCGCTGGAGTTCGCGACGCTCGTCGGGGTCGGGCGCGCCCTGCAGGGAGTCTCGTACGCGCTGCACGTCCGCGGTCAGCCGGACGACTTCCACGTGGTCCCGGCTCATGGTTCCAGTGGCGCCAGGCGCCTGCATCACCTTTTCCACCATGGGGTACAGCACCGCGTCCTCCGCGCCGGCGTGCGGGATCAGCGACTCACGCAGGAAGGCGAGGGCGGTATCCAGTGCTGCCAGCAGCTCATCTTCGCTGCCTTCGGTCGCGATGGCGGCTGTTGGCAGTGCCTCTAGGCGCGGCAGCAGCTGCGCATGCTCGGTGCGCAGTGGATCGGCAACGCCCATGATTGACCTCCGAACAACGACGTCCCTCATCTACTACGAGCCTATTTAGGTGCTCATCTCAGGTGCAGAGGCAAAGGTCCTGCGCATACGAAGCAGGCGCGGCTCCCGCCTCGCACACCGTGTCCGCCACCTCCGCTGGGCGATGCGCCTGTCATCCTGGTCGCATGGCCGCAGCCGGGTCTGGTCGGAGTCGCTCCCGGCCCGCACTCGACCTGTCGGTCATGATTCGGCGATCGGCGTCGGATGTGTTCGCGCTGCTCGCCGATATCCAAGAGGCCGAACCGCTGCCACGCCGCGCTGTCGTACGCATGGAGAAGGACCCAGCCGGGCAAACCACGGTCGGCACGCGCTGGCACGAGGCGGTGAGGCTCGCCCCCGGATGCTGGTTCCGCATCGAGAGCATCGTGACCGAGCTGGAGTCGCCGACACGACTGGGTATGGACTTCAGCACCCGGTGGTTCGGGGGACACCTGAGCTACGAGATCGAGCCAACGCCTGACGGCTGCCTCCTGCACCACCGCGAGACGCTGCGGCCCCGTGCCTTGTTGCCCTGGCTGCCGGCGATCATCGCTCCGCGACTGCGGCCGCACATCGTCGAACGACTTGCCGACATCCGCGATCTCTTGGAGATGCCCGAAGGACCAAGGACCTAAGCGCGTTGAGACCGCCGACCCTGCTCAGGCCGCCAGTAAGCGGCAGCATTACTACAGTGAAGATCTCTCGCGCCGCCGGCCTCACGGTGATTGCCGGGCTGTTGTTGATCTTGAGCTCCCGCGCCAGCGGCCCCTTCGGCCTCAGCTGCGGCTTAAGTGGTAGCGCGCGTGCCAGTTACGCGGCACCCGGAATGCGACGCTCGCGAAGATCTAAGCGCTAGTCAGGTCAACTCAACACGCCTCCGGCAATGTCTTACCAGTCACCGGCTTCCAAACCTGCGCCGACGGTTGGACCCCCTGACAGCCAGCCGAGGATGGTTTTCGTCGACGTGCTGCGCGTCGCTGTGATCGTTATGGTGATCGTTCACCACGCCGCCCAGGCGTACGGACCGACCGGCGGTACGTGGCCGGTAACCGACCCGTACTCCAGCGACTGGTTCCGACCCTTCTATACCGTCAACGCCGCGGTCGGGATGGGCCTGCTGTTCTTCCTGGCCGGATACTTCGTCCCGCGATCGTACGACCGCAAAGGCCTCGGCAGCTTTCTCAAGCAGAGATGGTCTCGCATCGGTCTACCTTTGCTGATCTTCGCGTTGGCGGTGCATGTTCCCGTCGTCTATCTGCTCGCAGGGCGCCCGCCACTGGCAACCTTCCTTGGCTCGCTGTATGAGAGCGGCTGGTTCCTGGTCTATCTGCACCTGTGGTTCCTCGGACACTTGCTGCTCTACTCCTTGGCCTATGCGATCTGTCGGCGGTATGTCACCCCAGGCAAGCCGGCCCGCTGGTCTTGGCCGCCACCCAGGAACGCGGCGATCGTGGCGCTCATTGCGGTGCTAGCCCTGATCACCTGGGTGGTCCGCTGGTGGTATCCAGTGGACGACTGGGTGCCGCTGTTTGGTGTGCTGGCGACCGAGCCCGCACATCTGCCGCAATATGTGATCTTGTTCGCGCTGGGAGTGGCGGCCTACCGGGGTGATTGGTTAGGTCGCATGCCGGCCCACCTCGGCGCGATTTGGTTGGGAGTTGGCCTGACGGCGGCGGCGATGATGTACGCGCTGCAGGGTGTGGCGCCCGCTCGCTGGGATGACGTTGTGGCCTCTGGCGGGCTTAATTGGCCATCCCTGGTTCGCAGCACGTGGGAGACGGTGATCGCCATCAGCCTGTGCGTTGGGTTGACTGTCTTCTTTCGAGAGGTGGTCCGCCGGCCCAACCCGCTCCTCGTGGCGATGGCCACTGCGAGCTACGCGGCGTACATCCTTCATCTGTTGATCGTCATCGGACTGCAGGCCGGTATGGAACAGATTGCCCTGCCGGCCGTGGCCAAGTTCGCGCTGGTTGCTTTGACCGGGACAGTTCTTGCCTTCGGCATCGGACACCTGTCACGGTATGTGCCCGGGGTTCGGGCCATCCTCGGCACGACTCCCCCCAGCGCTCATTGACTCCAAGACGCCCCAGTGCGCACCTATCAACATCCGCCCCGCTGAAGGACTTCGGCCATCTGCCGAAACGAGCGGCGCGCGTTCCAGTGCAGCATCGCCCCGAGCAGTCGTCGGAAGGGCCGCCACCGACGCGGTGGAAGCCACTCCATCCGACCAGTCATCCACGTGCCGCCCTCCGCGGCCTCGAAATCGCTGGTCCAGCGGTAGCCGCCCTGGCCGACGTTGCCCTCAATCACAACGTGCCCTGGCCGTTCGTACTCCGATAGGCGCCATGTGACCCGCCCAAACCCGCGATGCGATCCCTGGAACGTGGTGCCGAGCCCGACTGGGCCGGGCGACGTCTTGGTGATGCCACTGACCTGCCGGTTGTACTGCGGCTCGTTCCGCAGATCGGCAAAGTAGTCGAAGACAACCTCCGGCGTGCAGGCGATGAAGATTCGCACCCGCGCGGTGACGGGCCGGGATTCGGACGAGCTCGGGTCCCGACTGATCATGTCGAGGTCAGGCCAGCACCTGGCACTGCGCAAGCGGCACGGCGCCTATCGGCGGCGTGCAGTACCACGGCGGCCCAGGATGAGCGGCGTACGTGCTCCCGCAGGTTGGTGATCTCGGCCTCCTCGGCATCCGGTACGCCAGGGCCGAGCGGCGTTGAGCCCGGGCCTTTAACAGGCAGTCGCAGCCTAACCGACCTAGTGATACCCAACCAGTCGATCCTTGACCACGGCGCTGATTACCAAACTGTTTACCAATCAGCTCACACAGTCGTGGTCAACGGAGGACGCGGGTGACCAATCGCCAGCCTCAGAGCTGGTCCACCTCACAGGCCGACTGTCGACGGCATGGAAGAGGTCAGGTTCGAGTCTCCTGAGGGCCGCTTGCTTAGGCGGCTATCGGATATTCGGCCGAAGCATGCACCGAACATTAATGCTCGAGGTTGTTTGGGATCGGCGGTCGCCCTGGCGCGGGTGGTTCACATTGCAGCATCCCGCACCTCAAGCGTGACAAGCAGCCCTTGATCAACTCCCAGGCCGTCTACAGGCCGTCACTCGTTGAAAACTCGCGAGTAACAATGAGTAGCGTTGAGCAGTGATTTGCCTGGTCAGCGGCGGTTTGCGCAGTATCGCCCCTAGCCAGAAACCCACCAGATTTGTTCGAATCCAACAGATGCCACCACCAAGATCCAGCGGCCCCAGCTAGGTGATATAGCCATTGATCTTGGCGGTCGACAACGACATCGAGGTCATTTGCCGAGGGAACATCGCTGCCTTGGGTTGGCCATCACACCAGCAGCTCGCCATAACAAGAGGTGACGGTGTCAGCGAGCGGCCTGTCGGTGTCCGGTGCCGGCCGGAGAGTTACTGGATGTTTGGTTCCTCTACGTTCCCCCCCGAAGTTCCACCATTGCGGCCCTACTCAATTCCCCGCTCGGCAAAGCCGTACGGACGACGCAGGCTAGCGTGTCGGTCGCGGGCGATGCTCCCGTGACATGGACCATCTCACCGCTTCCCTGCGTTGAGCATCGCATGCGTCACGGATGACCTCTAGGTGGCGCCCTGCCCGCCCGGCGACACGCGTCTCAGGCGTCATCTCAGGCGTGACCGCCGAGAACCACACGATGGCTTAGGGAGGTGCCAGTTGATTCGCATCATGGACGGTCTCTTGTCCACAGGTCTGTCCGGGGGGACCCGGCCAGCAAAGAGGCTGGCTAGATGGACGGTTAGACAGGCGGTACTCCGAGCGACAGGGACGATAAATGAGCGGTCGGGCATGACGTGCTCGACGTGGACGTCACGACAAGCACTATCGCGACAGAGAGGCAAAAGGGGAAGACGAGGCGCAACAAGGGAGAAAGAGAGATGATCATGGATGTGGCGGCTAACGGCGAGCGCGATATTCCTCGCGATCGGCTGTGGTCTGTTGAGGAGGTTTCTTACTATCTCGGGGTCCCGGTCGGGACCTTGTATTCATGGCGGGTGCAGCGCCGCGGCCCGGCGTGTCGGCGGATCGGCCGGTTCCTCCGCTATCGGCCGGAGGATGTGACGGCGTGGTTCGCGGGGCTGGGTGATTGGCCCGCGGCAGGGTGAGCGGTCAGCGGCTGGATATTGGCGAGCACGGCGATGTCCACTACCGAGAAAAGCCGAACGGTCGCGTGGCAGCCTCGGTGTACTTCCGGAACGCACAGGGGATGCGCAAACGGATCGAAGCCACGGGCGATTCGAGGGCGTCTGCACGTCGGAGGCTCTTCGCGACGCTGGGTGAAGCCATGGCAGCCGGAGGGCCGGGTTATTCGCCGCGCTCTACGTTTGCCGATATCGCAGCCGATTGGCTGGAGTCGTTAGACGAGCTGGTGGCTGCGGGTCGACGTTCCCCGCGAACGGTCGCGCTTTACCGCCATGCGCTGACGCGCCACGTCTTGCCGGGGCTTGGCGGACTGCGGCTGTCGGAGTTGACTTCGGCGCGGATGGACCGATTCACCCGGGATCGACGGCGAGCGGCTGGGTACTCGGTGGCGAAGCTTTGTCGATCGGTCACGTCCGGAATCTGCGCGTTCGCCGTCCGCCGCGATGCGATGCGCCACAACCCGGTTCGAGACGTGGAAGCACTGGAACGCCCGTCGACGCAGGAGGCGCGGGCATTGACGGACGAGGAGTGCCGCGCATGGCTGATGATCTTGGACGGCAGCGAATTGGCATGTCAGACTGGCTTGCCTGACCTTGTGCGTTTCCTGCTGGGGACTGGCTGTCGCATCGGTGAGGCGCTGGCCCTAACCTGGCCGAACGTTGACCTAGAGCGGCACCTGATCAACATCGACAGCACGCTGATTCGTGTGAAGGGCCAGGGCCTGTTGATCAAGCGTCCGAAGACGAAGTCCAGCATCCGTGTGCTTCGTGTGCCGCTTTGGCTGGTAGAGATTTTGCGTGATCGGAGGGCACGCGATCCGGAGTCACAGGGTGCGGTGTTCCCAGACTCGGTTGGCGGGCATCGTGACCCGAACAATGTCGAGCGTGACCACCGTCGGGTACGGCGGGGAACGCCGTTTGAGTGGGTGGTGCCGCACACCTACCGGAAGACGGTTGCAACCATGCTTGACCGGCAGGGTCTCAGTGCCAGGACCATCGCTGACCAACTCGGCCATGCGCGAATCTCGATGACACAAGACGTCTACATGGGTCGACGTGCCGTCGACCAGGCGGCCGCTGCTGTACTCGAAGGCATCTCACCCCCGCGACATGACGGTGATGACCAGCCGCGCGCCGTGCTATCGGTCGTGGTCTAGGTGACTACTTTGATCCCCTCTGTGGCAGCATCGTGACAGTGTGTACGCCTGGGAACGGGGAAAGCGGAGTCGGAATGCTACTCCCACTAGGGAATTTGTGGGCCCCGTGGGACTCGAACCCACAACCTACGGATTAAAAGTCCGCAGCTCTGCCAATTGAGCTAGAGGCCCGCGCCACGTCGTGAGCTGTCGTGCGCCTCAGACAGTCTGTCAGATGGCGCAACCCAAATCTGACGAGCCGACGACGAACTGCTCAGTCCGTCGCAGCGTCACTACGTCACACGACGTACTGCCAATTGCGCCTGACACCTGACGATCTGTCGGGCCGCCTCGGGTAAGCGTAGAGACATGGCTCTTCAATATGACTTCACAGATCGGGTGGCGTTGATCACCGGTGGCAG
>DATDKX010000013.1:0-14672 GCA_036519615.1 Propionibacteriaceae bacterium | reverse complement strand
CGCGGGCCGGCTTAGAACGGGTCCGAAGCCGATATTCCTGGGATCGGGTCGCTGCTGACACCGCAGCGATATACCAGCGGACCGTACGGCGGCAGGGGACCGAACACGCACTGACAGCACAGCACCCCTAGGCTGAAGGGGCTGTTCAGACGTGAGCAGAGTGTCGGGGGAATTTAAGCCCGCAGTGGTGCTGGGTGGCGCTGGCTTCATCGGATCTCACTTGTGCGACGCGCTACTCGATGTAGGGACTCAGGTTGTCTGTGTCGACAATTTCTGCACCGGACGTCAAAGAAATATCGCCCATCTGGTGGATGTTCCCGGATTCGGCCTTGTCGAGCATGATGTGACAGATCCGCTGCCCGATCTGGGTCCGTTGGATGCGGTTTTCCATCTAGCCTCAGCGGCCTCACCCGACGCGTACCATCGGCTGCCGATTGAGACCCTGCGAGCTGGTTCGCTTGGCACCGAGCACGGACTGCAGCTTGCGGAGCGTCATGGTGCCCGGTTTGTGCTCGCGTCGACCAGTGAGATCTACGGCGATCCGGAGCGGCATCCGCAGACCGAAGACTATGTCGGCCACGTGAATCCGATCGGACCGCGCAGCGTGTATGACGAGGCCAAGCGGTTCGCCGAGGCGATGACGTTCGCTTACGCACGGTCCCGCGGCGTACGGGTTGGCGTTGCCCGGATCTTCAACACCTATGGCCCAAGGATGCAACCAGACGACGGGCGGATGGTGCCGAACTTCATTACCCAGGCGCTGGCTGAGCAGCCCTGCACGGTGACAGGGACCGGACAACAGACCAGGTCGATCTGCTATGTCAGCGACACGGTCGCGGGCCTACTGAGCCTGGCCCATTCGTCGGAGCCTGGACCTATCAACTTGGGTAATCCAGTTGAGCTGACAGTTCTCGAGATTGCCAGCCTGGTTGCCGAGATCATTGGGTCTCACGCCGGCATTCGTCACCTCCCGGCCGTCGAGGACGATCCCCAGCGCCGCTGTCCGGACATTACCCGCGCAGTACGGCGACTGGACTGGCGACCGTTCGTCCAGTTAGAGGAGGGCTTGAAGCAAACGATCGCGTGGTTCACCTCCGAGTTGTCAGCGTCGCAGAGGGCTGTAGCACTCTGAGACGCTGACAAGTCGGCGACGGGAGAACCGAATCACCTATAGGTGTTTTGCCCAGCAGAAGTCGGGTAACCGCCTCGGAGTAACCGAGTAGCCAACACCGGCTAGGCGGGGGAGGAACAGCAGTGCGTGTACTCGGCATTAACGCGGTCTTCCACGACTCGGCTGCTGCTCTCGTGGTTGATGGTCGTACGGTCGCCGCGGCCGAGGAGGAACGGTTCAGCCGGCGCAAGCATGGGAAGCGCCCGGTGCCGTTTTCAGCCTGGGAGCTTCCCGAGCAGGCCATCGCATGGTGCCTGGCCGAAGGCGGGATAACCGTAGATGATCTTGACGCGGTCGCCTACTCCTACGACCCCGCTCTGGTCGATCCGGATTCAGGTGGACTCGACCCCAGCTGGGAAGACTTGCGCACGACGTACGCGACTCGTGCGCCCCAGTTCCTGAAAACCGCCCTGCCCGGCTACGACGGCAAGCCGTTCCATTTCGTCCGGCACCATGTCGCTCATGCCGCATCCGCTGCCCTGGCGGCGCCCTGGGGTCCGGACGGCGCACTCGGCGACTGCGCCGTGCTAGCAGTCGACGGCCGCGGCGAGTCCACCTCGATGCTGGCGGGGGAGTATCGAGACCGCAAGCTGGACCTCCTCAAGGCTCAGTCGCTGCCGCACTCACTCGGCCTGTTGTACGAGGATCTGACCGCCCATCTGGGCTTCGAGCGATCCAGTGACGAGTACAAGGTGATGGCCATGGCCTCCTACGGGGCGCCGCTGCACCTTGATCATTTTCGGCAGCGGGTGTACGCAACTCCGGACGGCGGCTTCCGTACCGAACCCATTGACTGGAGCGTTTTCGCACCGGCGCGCCGGCCGGGTGCCGAAAAAAATGTTGGGGGCTTCGATGAGAGCCACGCCGACCTCGCGGCAACCGTGCAAACCGTGCTCGAGGAGGTCCTGCTCGATCTCGGCAACTGGCTGTACGGTCGCACCGGAAGCAGCCGACTGGCGCTTGCCGGCGGCGTCGCGCTGAACTGTGTGGCCAATACCCGACTGCTCGCCGAGAGTCCGTTCAGCGAGATCTGGGTGCAGCCAGCAGCGGGTGACTCCGGCACTGCCCTGGGTGCTGCGCTGACTGTGGCCGCGGAGGCCGGCGACGAGCTGACCCCTATGACGACCGCCGCCCTGGGACGTGGCTGGAGCGACGCCCAGATTGAGCTTGCGTTGAGCACCGCCCGGCTGCGCTACGAACGCCCGTCCGATATCTCCGCCGCGGCGGCGGAGATCATTGCCGACAACGGAATAGTCGCCTGGTTTCAGGGGCGCGCCGAGTACGGACCACGCGCGCTCGGGCATCGTTCGCTCCTCGCCCATCCCGCCCGCGAGGACAACACCGAACGGCTCAACGACATCAAAGGACGTGAACAGTTCCGTCCGGTGGCACCGATGGTGCTGTCCAATCGAGCACCGGAGATCTACGCCCGCGGACCAATCCCCAGCCCGTACATGCTCTTCGTTCACGATGTAGCGCCCGAGTGGCACGACCGACTGCGGGCCGTCACTCATGTAGACGGCACCGCACGCATCCAGACCGTTGCGGATGCCGATGATCCCTTGACGGCGAAGTTGCTGACCTCATTCGACGAGATCACCGGCATCCCAGTCGTGGTCAATACCAGTCTCAACACCGCGGGGCGTCCCATGGTGGACAGTCCGCGAGACGCGCTGGAACTGTTCGGCTCGGCGCCGGTCGACGCGCTCGCGATCGGCCCCTACCTGGTGCGGCGGCTATGACCGAGGTCAGCTACGCCGTAGTCATTCCCACCATTGGACGCCCCGGGCTGGCCAACCTGGTCAAGGCTGTCGACGGCGACCCCGCACCGTCCTGCATTGTGATCGCAGACGATCGGCGGGCCGCCACGTCTGAACTTGATCTTCCGCAGACCGCCGCGCCGTTGCTAGTGGTCCGTACGGGCGGTCGCGGACCGGCCGCGGCGAGAAACGCGGGCTGGCGGGCGGCGGGCGCCGAGTGGCCAAAAATTGAATGGATTGCCTTCCTCGATGACGACGTCGTAATCCCCGTCGACTGGTGCCGCCGACTGGTCAACGATCTGAAGGATTTGCCGGACAATGTGGCCGCCTCCCAGGCGTGGATATCTGTGCCGGCGCCGGAGGGACGCCGGCCTACGGACGTCGAACGCCGCACTTTGGGGCTTAATGGAGCCTCCTGGATCACCGCTGACATGGCCTATCGCCGCACCGCTCTTGTCGAGACCGCTGGCTTCGATGAGCGCTTCCCGCGCGCCTTTCGAGAAGATGCGGATCTGGCTTTAAGGACAGTTCGAAATGGGTATTCCATCGCATGGGGTGAGCGGGTAACGACCCACCCGCTCGCCTCGTCAACTAGTTGGCGCAACGGCCTCAGAGACAGCCTCGCAAATCAGGCAGGCAACGCCGACAATGCCTTGATGCGCGCGAAGCACGGGCGCCGTTGGCGTTCACTGATCGGTACGACGCCGGGACGGACCGGCCGCCAGGTGATCACCAGCGCAGCCGCGATGACAGGTGTTGTCGCGTGCGCGATGAGCTTGTCGAAGGGCTCAGGGCGGATTTCCACAGTCCTTGCCGCGACTGCAAGCCTCGTCTGGGCCGGACTGACGGCTGAATTCGCCGCTGGCCGCATTCTTGCCGGGCCACGGACCGTACCCGAGATCAGCAGCATGGTGGTGACTAGCGTCCTGATTCCGCCACTCGCAGTTGGACATCGGCTCCGTGGGGAGCTTCGGATCCGGCTTGCCGGACGGAGCGCTCACCGAGCTTCCTCCGGCAGGCCCCGGGCCGTGCTCTTCGATCGAGATGGAACCTTGATCAAAGACGTGCCTTATCTCGCTGACCCACGGCGAGTCCGGCCCGTGCCCGGAGCCCGGCGCACCCTCAACCAGCTGCGTCGCCAGGGCGTCGCCGTCGGGGTAGTGAGCAACCAATCCGGTGTCGCCCGCGGGTTGATCAATCCCGGTGAGCTTGCTCGCGTCAACGCCCGAGTGGAGTCGCTGCTCGGTCCGTTCGACACCTGGCAGGTCTGCCCGCATGCGCCTGACGCCCGCTGCACGTGCCGCAAACCCGAGCCGGGAATGGTGACCGCCGCCGCCCGAGAGCTCGGCCTCGCTCCTGGTGAATGCCTGCTGATTGGCGACATTGGCAGCGACGTCGACGCGGCGCTGGCGGCCGGAGCTCGAGCCGTCCTTGTGCCGACGCGACATACCAAGGTCGACGAAATTGATCATGCTCATGCGGTCGCCGCTGTCGCGCCGAACCTGCGGGCGGCGGTACGACGGCATGTCGGAAGATCACGATGAGCGGACCTACCCGATTCTCGCGGGTCCTCCTAGCCCGACTCGACAGCCTCGGAGATGTGCTACTCGCGGGACCGGCCGTACGCGCCGTGGCGGCCAGCGCCAAGGTCACCATGCTCGTCCGAACGGGGCTCGACGAGGCAGCCGAAATGTTGCCAGGAGTCGACGACGTCATGGAATTCGATGCGCCCTGGGTGCTGTTCGACCCACCGCCCGTTCGTCCGCACGTCATTGCCGATCTTGTCGCCGAAGTCGAGGCTCGGTGCTTCGACGCGGCATTGGTGCTGACCTCTTTTCACCAATCCCCATTGCCGCTTGCGCTGCTGTTACGGATGGCGAAGGTGCCGTGGATCGGTGCCATCTGTGACGACTATCCGGGCTCCCTTCTCGATTTACGCCATCGTGTGCCTGATGGCCTGCCGGAGTCGGAGCGCAGTCTCTCGCTGGCCAGCGCTGCCGGCTTTGTTGCCGACGAGAAGGCGGCTCGGCTTGCCGTACGGCGCCCACTGCCTGATGTCACTTTTCGGGTGGGCGCCGGACCCTACGCCGTATTCCATCCCGGTGCCGCGGTGCCCGCCAGGCGACCCACCGCCGTACATAGTCGGGCCATCGTCGCGGCGCTGATGGCAGCCGGACATCGAGTGGTAGTCACCGGATCCGCAGATGAGGCCACCCTGACCGGCTTTGTCGCCGACGGCCAGGCCACTGATCTTGGAGGTCTGCTGTCACTGCCTGAGCTGGCGGGGGTGCTGGCCGGCGCCGAGGTCGTCGTCGTACCGAATACCGGGCCTGCCCATCTGGCAGCGGCTGTCGGTACGCCGGTGGTCTCGCTCTTCGCGCCCGTGGTGCCGGCCCAGCAGTGGGCCCCGTACGGCGTACCGCGAGTGCTGCTTGGTGATCAACAAGCAGCATGCCGAAACACCAGGATGCGCATCTGCTCGGTACCTGGTCATCCATGCTTGTCATCGATCCATCCCCGCGAGGTGGTTGCGGCCGTGGCGGAGCTGGGCGCGCACGGGGATGCAGGTGCGGCGAAGGCCGCCCCGGAAAGTACTGCGCTGAAAGTCGCCACGAAGGGAGGGCTGTGAACGTGAGTCAGGGGAACTTGAGTCAAGGAGATTTGACTGTCGAGCTCGTGAGCCGGCACCTCGACGACTTGGCTGTCGCCGCCCGAGTAGCACGATCAGCTGTTCCTGTCGTAGCCGCATGGGGCGAGCGCCTGGCGGAAGTCTTTGCGGCGGGCGGCAAGCTGATCGCTTGCGGCAACGGCGGCAGTGCGGCTGAGGCGCAGCACTTGACCGGCGAACTGCTCGGCCGCTTCCGGGAGGAGCGTCGACCCCTTCCCGCCGTCGCATTGACTGCCGATTCCTCAGCCGTCACGGCAATAGCCAACGACTACGGCATCGAAGAGCTGTTCGCTCGGCAAGTGCAGGCGTATGGACGTCCCGGCGACGTGTTGGTCGCTCTCTCTACCAGCGGCACCAGTCCGAATGTGATCGCAGCCGCGAAGGCCGGACTCGACCTAGGTGTCACGGTCTGGGCGCTGACCGGCCCACCGCCGAATCCTCTGGCCGCCCTGTCGGATTCCGCTATCGCGATCGATGCTCCGACGGTCGCAACGGTGCAGGAAATCCATCTGAGCTTGGTACATGCGCTGTGCATTGCCCTCGACAAGGCGTTGCAGGAAGGCGAATGGTGATCCGCCCCAATATTGGGCCCAATATCGGGGCTAGTCGCCGCGGTCCTTTGGTGGTGCTCGGTGACTCGATGCTGGACATCGACATTGAAGGGGAGGCCAGCAGGCTGAGTCCCGAGGCCCCCGTGCCGGTGGTCGACGTCACCCGCCAGCGGCGTCGGCCAGGCGGCGCGGGTCTTGCGGCGTTGCTCGCAGCCCGCTCCGGGCAAGAGGTCATTTTGATCACGGCTGTGGGCACCGATGACCTTGGCGACGCCCTGCTGAAACTGCTAGCTGATCATGTTGATGTCCGCTCGCTTCCGCTGGACGGCAGCACGATCTGCAAGTGCCGGGTTGCCGCCGGTGAGGTGCCGATGCTGCGCGTTGACTCTGGTTCGGGACGCGCGCGCCGGACGCCGTTGCCGCCGGGAGTGGTACGCGTGCTGGCGGCCGCGGACGCGATCTTGGTTGCCGACTACGGCCGTGGCGTGGCTGGCCTGCCAACGATTCGGCAGGGGCTGCTGCCGGAGATGCACTCTGTGCCGGTGGTTTGGGATCCCCATCCTCGTGGTCCAGCCCCGGTACGTGGCTGCACGCTGGTAACGCCGAACGCCGATGAGGCGCGCTTGTTCAGCGGTGTTGATCATCCTGCCGAGCAGGGCCGGCAACTTTGCGCGGACTGGGATGCATGGAGCGTCGCAGTCACCATAGGAGGCCGCGGGGCGGTCGTTACCGAGGCCTCCGACCCGCCGCGTAGTACACATGTTCCGCTGTTGGACTTTCCCAAGCTGACACCGGGTCGCCTTGACACTCTCGGCGCGGGTGATCAATTTGCGGTGGCCGCCGTACTCGCGCTGCTCGACGGAGCCGACGTTCGAGAAGCCGTGCAGGCCGCGGTGGTGTCGGCCGCGCAATTCGTCCACGATGGCGGAGCAACGGCCGTATCGATGGTCTCGGGCTCAGAGACCATCGATCTTTCAGCCAGGGTGGCCGAACCGACGGCTCTCCCGGACGCGTTCGAGGTCGCGGCCCGGGTACGGCGCGCGGGCGGGCGGCTCGTCGCAACCGGCGGCTGTTTCGATCTGCTGCACCGCGGTCACATCAGCCTGCTCAATCAGGCTCGAGCCCTCGGTGATGCGCTGATCGTCTGTCTGAACTCCGATGCCTCTGTACGCCGCGCCAAGGGTCCGGGCCGTCCGGTGGTACCGCAAGAGGATCGCGCTCGGGTGCTCAACGCTCTGGCCGCCGTCGACGGTGTGGCGATCTTTGAGGAGAAGACGCCGGCGGCGCTGCTGGCCCAATTGCAGCCCGACATCTGGGTCAAAGGCCAGGATTATGCCGACCGCAATCTGCCCGAGGCCGAGGTGGTGGAGCGGCTCGGCGGTCAAGTCGTACTGCTGCCGGTCGTACCCGGCTACTCGACCACCCGGCTCGTCCATACCGCACGTACCGAATACGCCGGCCCCGACATCTCTCAGGAGGTTTCATGACTGCCACTACCGTGGCTCCTTTCTCCCGCATCGGCAATGTCGCGCCCCAGGTGCTCGGCACGATCTTGATCACCGGCGGCTCCTCCGGGCTCGGCGCGGCGACAGCAGCGGCCGTACAAGCGGCTGGCGGAACACCCCTGGTGCTCGATCGGGTCGCACCGGAGTCTGATGTCACCTACGAGCAGGTCGATCTCGCCGACTCGGCTGCAGCCGCTGCTGCGGTTGACGCGGTGGTCAAGGCTGCGGGCGGGCAGCTGGATGGTGTCTTCACCGCCGCCGGCATCGACTCTTGCGGTCCGCTAGACCAGGTTCCGGTGGAGGACTGGGAGCGCGTCATCCGGGTCAATCTGCTGGGCACCGCCGCTGTGGTCCGCGCCGCGCTGCCCTATCTGAAACGCAGCCATGGGCGAGTCGTGACCTGTGCATCCACGCTCGGCATCAAGGCGGTTAGCGATGCCACCGCGTACTGCGCATCGAAGTTCGGCGTAGTTGGCTTCACTCGCGCCTTGGCAGCCGAGACCGCCGGTGAGGTCGGTGTCACGTTGCTCATTCCTGGCGGCATGCACACACACTTCTTCGATAACCGGACCGAGCAGTACAAGCCGCCACCGGACGCCAAACTCAATGCGCCGGCCGATGTTGCGGCGGCTGTGGTGTTCGCCTTGAGCCAGCCTGCCGGTTGTGAGTTGCGCGAGCTTGTTGTGTGCAGCTCAACCGAAGGTTCATGGCCGTAAGAGAGAAATCAAGAAGTCCGCACTGGTCGGAAGTTTGACATTGCGGGGGAGGCGGGGAGTGTCGACGACGTTTGGGAATGTCTCGGATGTCTTGATTCTCAGGGCGCTCGGGCTCGGGGACTTCCTTACGGGTGTGCCCGCGTACCGGGGCCTACGGCAAGGCTTTCCTGAGGCGAGGATCACACTCGCCGCGCCAGCCGCGCTGGAACCGCTGGCTCGGTTGACCGGCGCGATTGACCGACTGCTGCCGGTGAACGGCCTAGGTGAACTGACAGCCCTGACGCTGGCTACACCATCACCTCCGCCAGATCTAGCAGTGAACCTGCATGGCGCCGGGCCGGAAAGCATCGGTGATCTGGTGGCCACCGGAGCGCGCCGGATACTGACCCACCGGCATCCGCAGTATCGGTTGATCGGCGGGCCGGAGTGGTGCGAGGACATGCATGAGGTCGAGCGCTGGACTCGGCTGCTGGCTCTGGAAGGGATCCCAGCTGACGCCACGGCTCTCGGATTGGCCAAGCCGACGGAGGCGCCGGTCATCCCCGACGCGGTCATCGTGCACCCAGGCGCATCGGCGCAGGCTCGACGCTGGCCGGTGAACCGTTTCGCGAAGGTGGCCGGAAGCTTGGCCCTCGACGGATACCAGGTGGTGATCACCGGATCGGCGGCGGAACGCCCGCGTTGCCTCGACGTAGCTCGGCTTGCCAGTCTCGGCAAGGAATGCGTTCTGGCCGGCGAACTTGATCTTGGTGGGTTGGCCGCGCTAGTGGCTACTGCCCGGCTGGTGATCAGCGGGGATACCGGCATCGCGCATCTTGCCAGCGCGTACGCGACGCCTTCGGTGATCTTGTTCGGCCCGACCTCGCCCACGCGTTGGGGCCCACCGGCCGGAGGGCCGTTTACGGTGATTTGGCGCGGTTACACAGGGGATCCACACAGCCGGTCAGTCCATCCAGCACTTCTTGAGATCGGGAGTGGCGAAGTGCTGCAGGCTGCCGAGGCTCGGCTTGAAGGCTCAACGCCCCAGCTCACGGCGCCTAGAATTTCCAGATAGCGCATGTAAACAAGCTTCTGCCACTGATCGGAAAGTGGTCACAAACGACGTCAATTTGTCTGTGATTGATGTCGTTTGTGACCACACTTGGGGACGGTCAGCGACCGAGTCCGGCGCGATCTACCCGCCGGTGGTAGCGCATACCGGCGAGTCCACCGAGCAGCGCGCCAACGAGGCTGACGACCACCACGCCGATGGCCACGATAATGCCGCCAGTGGTCAACGTGCCCTCGTTCAACGGGAGCCGCGGGAAGCTATTGAGCTGACGCAGTATGTCGAAGCGAGTTCCGGCCAGCATGCCGGCTCCTGCGACCAGGATTGCGATGATCACGGCCCACAGCCAGACGCCCAGGCCTTGCTGCAGGCCGTTGAAGCGCGCCATCCGACCAGCCACGTATCCGCCGGCCAAGTACGCCACGAAGATGATCGCAAGCAGCACAATCCCGCCGATCAATCCGACTGACTGGGTCTGTGCCGGTGATGTGCCCGCTTCCTGAACGTCGCGGCTCAACCCGAGCGCCGCTCCGATGCCAGTGACCAGCGCCGCAAGTAATACTGCGGTACCAGAGGCAGTGAGCCAGCCGAAGAAGCAGCTGCCGAACTTCATCCCGCCAAAGACGTCCTTCTGCCGACCCACGACGTCGCGCCGGTCGGGTACGGCTGTGGTGTCGTTTGCGGTAGTGGCCGCTGGAGTGCCCGCCGCGGTTGTCGCGGGCGGAGGAGCATCAGCCGGGTGATCATTAACGTCGTTGCGGCCTGGTCCACTATTTGGCGTATTCACTGCGTGACTCATCGAAACTCCTTCGAAGGGCGTGCCATGACGGAGACCGCTGGCCCCATCATGCTAAAAAAACTCTTACCCGGCGGGAGAAACAGCAATCACGCCTGGGATGTCTCCTCAATCGCCTCCGGGCGGGGCACCAGCCCGATCGCAATCAGCCCGGCACCCAAGCCCAGCCACAACGAAAACGTCGATGCATTGCCGCCAAGCAAGCTGCTGCCACCACCTGCTAATAGCACCAGCTGGAGAGTTGCCGCGAGCAGGAAACCGACGCCGGCAGCGATCATGAGCGTGCGTTCGGCCAGCCAACCCGCGGCGATCGCCAGCAGGCCGAGCACCAGCGCCACAACCAATCCGACGGTGCCGATTTGAATGAGCTGGAAGGTGCCGTGCACGAATACGAACGCAGCGCTCATGATCGACACCAAGCCCAGCACGATCGCCGCACGATCCAATCGCCGATACCAATTCATGAGGCCCGCACCAGCCATCGCGCTGCCCACGACCGCGAGAGTTCCCACTCCGGACGCAACAGCCCATCCAGGCCTGCGTACCGCCCAGCAGCCGTCGCGAACAGTGCCACGTGCACCAGAAGCATCAATAGGTACGACCAGTACCACTCGTGCGGCGCGTTCAGCACCGACAATGCGATGACCACGGTCTGCGCAATCCCAATCAGTGCCCAGAAACGGGTCGCCAGCCCGATCAACAAAAAAGCACCAAGTGCTGCCTCGACCAACAGGACCATCCAGCCGAAGAAGGTGAAGTTCGGCAACACAAATCGCTCCATCAGCCAGGCGAATGGAGCCAATGCCGGGTTAGAAACGGCATAACTTGCCGATAGATACAGCCCGTCCGGCGGATCACCACGACCGAAATTCGGTGGCGTTTTCCAGCCAACATTTTGCAACCAGAGCAGCCCGACGCCGATCCGCACCACGGCTAGCAGCGCCCGGTTGAGCCGCGATGGCAGGACCGGGACTGCACGAGCCGCGGAGTCAGTGTCAGCGGCGGAGTCAGTGCCAGCCGCGTAGTCGGTGCCAGTCACGAAATCACCTCGCATCGCTTATTGAGACCCCCGACAGCGAATGCCAACAGGCCCCAAAAGACTACGAGACCCGAACGGCGATTTCCGCCGCCTCCTTAAACGCGAGATCCCAGTCATGCAGGAAACGCGGCAGGCTATAGCGCTCCAGCGCAGCGCGTCGCGCACTCAGTCCGCAGCGCTGCGCCTCCTCGGGGTCGGCCAGCAGTGCTCGAGTGGCACTGATTAGCTCGGCGATGTCGCCGGAACGAGCACCGGCTGCCGCAGGCACCGCTCGGGAAGCTTCGGTCGCGTCGAGTACGACAACCGGCATTCCCAGCAGCATGGCCTGGATCAGCGACAATCCAAGCGAGGTCCAGCGGTTGAGGTGGAGATACACCCGGCGTTCGGCCATGGCGTCATAGAGCTCGTTGGGCTTGAGGTTGCCCGCAAAGCTGACGCGCTCATGATCGGGACGCAATGCATCGGGTAGCAGGTCGGCGTCGATGCCGAACGCGTCCACGTCGAAGTCGGCGAAGTGGCTCAGTAGGTCGGTGCCGGTGACACGCCAGCGGCGTACCGGCTCGTTGACGACGAACGCCAGTCGCGGCAGGCGGCCGGTGTAGCGCAGGCCGGGGTCGGCCATGCCGTGTTCGATCACCCGGGTCGGCGTACGTCCACAGTCCCAGAACAGCTGATTGAAGTACGTGACATGGACAATCAGCACGCCGGGCTCGTCGGCCAGCGGGTGCCGTGTGGACGGCACGTCGGTCTTGGCAGTGTTGTGTTCCAAGAAGATCGCTGGCAGATCATGTCCGGGCCGGCGACGGAGGTGTTGGGCACAGAGCTCGATCTCCTCCAGCCTTTGGAGCAGAACAAGATCCGGGGGTTGGTCGCGCAGCTCTTCGGCCGTCACCTCGTACGCGTTGCTTAGCGGGAAGCTGCCGTATCGAGCAAGCCCGCCGCGGCCCGAAGAGTCTGGCGGCAGAAACAGATACTCATGCGGACCGGCAAGCAATGAGTCGGTGTAACCGCCATGCACGTCCCACATTAGGATGCGCACTGTTTTCGACCTCCCCCGATCCTTACAAAAGATAGTGGGTTCACCCCCTCTACGAGAGTGAACCCACCACCTAGCTTCAAACGAACGACAGCTTTTAGCCAGACCGCCGCTGCCGCACCGTCTCCTTGGAGTCCTGAGCCTGACCTTTGACGTCTTGAGCCGCCGACTGACCCTCCTGCTTGACGCTCTCGACGCCTTCCTGCGCAGTGGTCTTCACCGACTCGGCTGCTTCTTGGGCCGCCGGCTTCAGGCCTTCGCCCATATCCCTGGCGACCTCAGTGGCCTTCTCCTTCACAGGCTCCAGATTCTCCTGCAGCTGGGAGACCGCCTGGCGCTCCCTCTCGCTGGAAGGAATGAGCGAGGACACGAGCATTCCAAGGCCGAAGGCGACCACTCCAGCGGCCAGGGGATTGCCCTGCGCCTTCCGCTTTAGCGTCGTCGGCGCTCCCCGTACTGCATCGGCAGCGTCGGAGGCCTTCTCGCTCATGGTGTCCCTGGCGGCGTACGCCTTGTCGGCGACGGCATCCTTGGCCGCATACGCCTTGTCACCCACCGTCGAGCCGCTGTAATCGTCCTCGTCGGAGCCCATGACGCGGTCCTTGAGGCTGCCGGCGGCGTCCTTGACCTTGTCGACCTGCCGCTGTGCGACACTCTTAGGCTTGACGCTCTCAGCCAGGTCGTCGACGTCATCACTCAATGTCGCGCGCGTCCGTTCGATATCTGCCCGGATCTCATCGGGATCGTTGCTAGTGGTCATTGGTTTCTCTCCTCTTGTCCTTTGAGTGCGTTCGGGACTTGGCTCAGGGTCTCGGTGGTCTGCGGTATTCCGCTGACCTTCTTCATTTCGGCGCGAGCGACCAGGTAGAGCACCACGCCGGCTATCAGCCAGATCACAGCCACGATGACTGCCCCCCAGCCACGTCCAGTCGAGTCGCTTAGTGCCTCCCAGAGGGCCAGCGAAAGGAAGAGCACGAACAAGAATGCGGCGATCGCGGCACCGGCAAACATGCCAGCAGCTTGGCCAGCCCGGTTGACGGTCTGTCGTACTTCGGCCTTTGCCAGCGCCAGTTCTTGCTGGACCAGGACCGACAGGTCGCGCGTTACATCACCCAGCGCCTCACCGATACTTTTGGTCCCAGCGGTGGGTTCTGACACGTCCCCGTATTCGCGTCGCGGGGGCGCCTGGCCTGCGTAGTCGGTCATCGACGCACCTCACCTTCCGCCGGCGGCGGGTAGTAGGTCTCGTCGCTGGTCGGCGTCACGTTCGGGTACGCGGTGCCGGTTGCGCCAGGCTGCTCGGGAGCGGCTGTGCCTGCGGTGGGATACTGCCCCGGAGTGGCCATGCCCGTGTCGGGAAACGCTGCGGTCGGCCCTGTGCCGGTACCACCCTGATAACCGGTTCCTGCCGGTACGGTATCGCCGTAGCGTGGCGCATAGTCCCCGTCCTGGTAACCGCGAGTGCCGTACGTGCCGCTCGGCGTAGCAGTGTCGTAGTCGTAGGCACCGCTGTCGTACGCTCGGGCAGGCCTCGATTCGCGATCGGAGTCAACACTGGTATTCGCGGCAACGGCGCCGCGAGTAACCCGCCCTGCCAGTACGCCAGCCCCGGCAGCAATGGCCAAGAAGGCAGCTGGCCGACGGCGCGCGAACCGCTTGACCTCATCGAGCAGATCAGCCGGCTCGTGAGTGTCAAGCCAGTGGGAGATCTCGCCAACGCGGCGGGACGCCTCTTGAGCAAGATCGCTCATCCGGCCGGACTCATCGGACTTCGACGCCATTGAGCCGAGCTCGGAAGCCCAACCGCGCAGCTTTTCGGCAAGCGCCGACTGCTGGTTGCTCGCCTGGCCGCGCAGTTGCGACCGTGTCTGGTCTACAAAGTTCCTGGCCTGATACTTGGCCTCATCGGCCACGTTCGAGGCCTCGCTCTTGGCGACATCCTTGACCCCAGCGGCGGCACCGACTGCGGTGTCCTTGACATTGCCCGCCTCACTCTTGGCGGTATCGACGGTTGAGCCGGACCCAGCTCCTGAATCGGCCGGGTCGCTGTAATCGCGAGCGCCCTCGGTCGATGCATAGTCCACCTCGGATTCGGCGAAACTGCCGGTCTGCGTTGTGTCGCCGAGGGGGTCAGGTTGCTCGGTGTCGTATGGACCTGGGCCCGGCTCTCCTGGCCGGCCAGTCGGATCGTAGCTAGAGCTAGTCACGACATTCTCCAATCGGATCAATTGTGGTTAGGTTCTCTGGGTACCCTCCGGTTTAGAACGTAAACAAGAACGCGGTATGAGCATGACCGGCTCACACCCACGGCTTCAGCATGCTCTTGACCGCACCCTCGGCCTTGCGCTGGAACATCTCGTACGCCGCCGGGGCTTCGGCGAG
>DATDKX010000012.1:0-9025 GCA_036519615.1 Propionibacteriaceae bacterium | reverse complement strand
GATCATCGAATTCAAGTTCGCCGTCATGCGGAGCGAGGGCAGGGACTCCATCGGCTCAACCTACGTCGCGCAGTGTTCCATTGCTGGCCCCCCTCGGAGGTGCCGACTGTAGGTTGAAGCCATGGCAGCTGTTGTGGACCTGGCTGGCGTAGGCATCGTCCGGAACGGTTCGACCTTGATCAATGACATCAATTGGGAGGTGGACGAATCCGACCGCTGGGTGATCATTGGGCCCAACGGTGCAGGCAAAACGACGCTGCTGCAGGTGATCTCGGCGCAGATTCATCCCACGAGCGGGGTAGCCGGGCTGCTGGGCGAGGTGCTCGGCACCGTGGACGTCTTCGAACTGCGGCCGCGAATCGGGCTGACGTCTGCCGCGCTGGCCGAGCGCATTCCACGCAGCGAGCGGGTTCATGACGTGGTGGTCTCGGCTTCGTACGCGGTGCTCGGTCGGTGGCGTGAGCAGTATGACGAGCTGGACCACGAACGAGCCGATGAGCTACTCGCTCAGCTACACATAGAGCGCCTCGCTGATCGCACCTTCGGCACTCTCAGCGAAGGTGAGCGGAAGCGGGTCCAGATAGCTCGGGCCCTCATGACAGATCCCGAACTGCTGCTGCTCGATGAGCCCGCCGCAGGCCTCGATCTGGCTGGCCGCGAATCGCTGGTGACTACCCTCAGCGAGCTAGCTCAAGATCAATACGCCCCCGCCACAGTGCTAGTCACCCATCACGTGGAGGAGATTCCTTCCGGCATCACGCACGCCATGCTGCTGAAAGAGGGAAGCATTGTGGCTGCTGGTCCGCTGCGGGAGACGCTGACAGCAGAAAACTTGACGAAGACGTTCGATATCGAACTGACTCTTGACGAGGCTGACGGTCGGTGGACAGCTCGCGCCCTTTAGTCGACTGGCACCATGGAATTACAGATATAACCACGTCTGGAGACTGTGATGGAGGTGAACTTGACCGACTGGCTGGGTGAAAATTCCTGGGCGATATGGCTGAGTCTCGCCTTCCTGCTGGCGATCGCCGAGATCATGTCGCTTGACCTAGTGTTGATCATGCTTGCAGTGGGAGCACTGGGCGCCGCTGTCGTAGCACTGGTGGCCCCTTCGCTGTGGTGGCTGCAGATCCTGGTCGCGACCGGTATCAGCATCAGCATGCTGTTGCTGCTGAGACCCACGTTGCTCGCCAAGGTGCGGAGCATGCCGGGCTATCGCTCCTCAACCGCAAAGATGGTCGGCAGCAGCGGCGTAGCCGTCTCGCAGATCGACAAATCCGGCGGAGAGATCAAAGTGGATGGACAGAGCTGGACGGCACGTCCGTACTCCTCAGACGTGGTGATCGAGCAAGGCACCGAGATCGAGGTCTACGAGATCGACGGAGCCATTGCTGTCGTCTACCCCAAGCATGGGCAACTCCCCTAGAGAGAAGGAAGATCGTGGACCTCGCGTCGTTGATCGTCGTTTTAGCCATTGCGCTGGCGGTGATCTTCTTCATAGGCAACGCGGTTCGTGTGATCCGCCAGCAGCGGGTCGGCATCGTCGAGCGACTCGGCAAGTTCAAGCGCACGTTGGAGCCTGGACCGCATCTCGTCGTACCGCTGTTTGACAAGGTTCGCTACAACATGGATATGCGGGAGAACGTCGTACCATTCCCGCCGCAGGGAGTGATCACCGAGGACAACCTGATGGTGGGCATCGACTCAGTGATCTACTTCCAGATCATCGACCCCGTCCGCGCGGCGTACGAGGCCCAGGACTACATCAAGGCGATCGAGCAGCTGACGATGACGACCCTCCGCAACATCATCGGCGGCCTAGATCTCGAACAAGCGCTGACCAGTCGCGAGGAGATCAACCAGAAACTGCGTGTGGTCCTCGATGAGGCAACAGGCAAGTGGGGAATCAAGGTCAACCGCGTCGAGCTCCGTGCGATTGAACCTCCGGCCACGATCCGCGATGCCATGGAGAAAGGTGCTCGGGCGGAGCGGGACAAGCGGGCAGTGATCTTGCTCGCAGAAGGTCAACGTCAGTCGCAAATTCTCTCTGCCGGCGGTGAGAAAGAGTCGGCGATCCTGCGGGCGCAGGGTGATCGGGAGGCCGCGGTGCTGCGGGCCCAGGCCGATCGACAGGCTGCGATGCTCCGGTCCGAGGGCGAAGCGCAGGCAATTACCACCGTCTTCAACGCCATTCACGCCGGTCAGCCGGACCAGGCCCTGCTTGCCTACCAGTACATGCAGATGCTGCCCGCGATCGCGCGGGGGGACGCCAACAAGGTTTGGGTCGTGCCCAGCGAACTAAACGACGCACTGAAGGGTTTGGGCAGCGTCGTCGGCAAGGCGGCACGCTCAGCCATTCCAAGCGCCGCTGAGGGCGAGTTCACTGCACCGCCCAAGATCGACGTGCAGAGAGAAATCGAGAAGCAGACAGCCGAAGAGGAGGCTGCCTCGCGGCGAACCGTCGAAGAGGCTATCCAAGAAGCTCATGAGTTGGAGCGTCCCGCACGCCCGGACAAGCAGGCGGCCCTAGGCATTTCCGAGCAGCCCTCGATCCCAGCTGCGCCGAACGGCCAGTATGAGCAGGAGAGCGAGCCTAATCTGACTCAGTGACCTGGCTGGACTTCTTGGCGCTGCTCGGCGCCGGGGGGTTCGCAGGCTTGATCAATACCGTTGTCGGCTCGGGAACGTTGATCACCTTTCCGACGCTGCTGGCGCTTGGCGTGCCACCGGTGATCGCCAATGTCTCCAACACCGTGGGTTTGGCTCCAGGCTCGGTGTCAGGCGCGTGGGCCACGCGGCGGGAACTCGGCGGTCAGCGCCGGCGGGTGCTTTGGTTGGGATCTGCCTCGCTGCTGGGCGGAATCGCGGGGGCAATTTTACTGTTGTCGCTGCCCTCGGAGGCGTTTGACGCCATCGTCCCGGTGCTGATCGGTTTGGGTTGCGTACTGGTGATCTTGCAGCCTTTTATCTCCAAAAGACTCGCCATGCGCCGGGCCCGGCTTGGTCTAGATGCTGATCACGTGCATGGCCCAGTGCTGCTGTGGCTGGCCGTAGCGGTCACCGGCGTTTATGGCGGTTACTTTGGAGCGGCCCAGGGCGTGCTGTTGATTGCCATCTTGGGCATCGGCTTTGCCGAATCATTGGCCCGCATCAATGCGATCAAGAACGTGCTGGCGACCATTGTCAACGGGATCGCCGCCGTGGTGTTCGTGATCGTTAGCGAGGTGAACTGGCCTGCGGCCATCGCGATCGCTGTGGGGTCGGTGCTCGGCGCTCAGGTAGGTGGCCGGGTGGGCCGCAAGCTACCCCCCACGGTTTATCGAGTGATCATCGTTGCTGTCGGTATCACCGCGATCGTTAGTTTGTTGAGCTGAGCGCGAGCGCCAAGATCTCAGCGTTCGGCAGGTTTGCGGCGGACGGCCCGGACATGGCGATCTTGCTGCCGCGGATCCCGCTACCAACAACGATCATGTTGAGACTTGCTACCGCTTCATCGACCAAGATGGGCCAGGTGGGTGGAAGGCCGATCGGAGTAATGCCGCCGTACTCCATGCCGGTCTCGCGTACGGCGTCGTCCATTCCGGCGAAGGAGATCTTGCGCACCTCAAGCCGCTTGCGGATCACCCTGTTGACGTCGGCTCTATCAGTGGCACGGACCAGGCACCCTGCCATCACCGACAACTCGGCGCGGCGCCCGGCTACCACTACACAATTCGCAGAGACCTCCGAAGGCACTTCGTACGCCGCACAGAACTCCGCGGTGTCCGCTCGGTTGGGGTCGATGGGAGCGACAAAGCATTCCAGCCCGAGCTCGGCAATTGCGGCCTTGACCGGGCGGGCCAGGAGTTCGGGATGGTCGAGTGCAGGTTGCCAGTCCAGCGTTCCGAGGATGTGCATCAGGGGAGGATCATAGTGAGGCTGAGCATTACCGATGCGGAAGACCCGCGCCTGGCCGACTATGTCCGACTCCGAGAGACCTCACTTCGTCGACATCTCGAGACAGAGCATGGGCTCTTTATCGCTGAGGGCGAGAAGGTCATCCGCCGCGCCATCGATGCCGGCTTTCGGCCTCGGTCGTTCTTGCTCGCCGAGCGCTGGCTTGGCGGTCTGCGCGACGTGCTTGACCGTTGGCCTGAGGCGCTGGTTTTCGTGGTCACCGAGCAGCTAGCTGAGCAGATAACGGGATTCCATGTCCATCGCGGTGCGCTGGCTTCACTGCACCGCGAACAGCGGCATCGCGTTGCGGACATTCTCGGGATGCACCGTCTGGTCGTCTTGGAAGACATAGTCGACCACACCAATGTCGGGGCCATCCTCCGGAATGCAGCCGGCTTGGGGTGGGACGGCGCGCTGTTGTCGCCGCGCACGGCCGATCCGCTGTATCGCCGATCGATCAAGGTCAGCATGGGCGCTGTCTTCTCATTGCCGTGGGCGCGACTTGAGACCTGGCGTGATGCGCTGGAGCAGCTGGCGGCTGCCGGCTTCATGACGGTAGCGCTCAGTCCGGCGCCGGAGGCGCTGGAGCTCAGCGCGTTAGCTGAAAACATCACGTCGGAGACCAGGGTTGCGGTGCTGTTGGGCACCGAGGGGGCCGGTCTATCGCAACGCTGGTTCGACGGCGCCACCGTACGAGCTCGCATTCCGATGTTCGGCGGCATTGATTCGCTGAACGTGGCCGCCGCGGCGGCGATTGCCTGCTACGCGCTGTCTGCCCGCGGCGTCACCGGCCAGTCGTCTGGATAGAGGTCAGCAGCATCCTCGTGCAGCGCGTACAGCTTCTTACGGGCCCGGCCGGAGAGCCGGTCGCCGAACACGGTGCCGTTCAGGTGGTCGGTCTCATGCTGCAGGCAACGAGCCAACAGGCCAGTACCAACCACCTCAACCTTTTCGCCGTTCTGGTCGAAACCGCGACATATGGAGTTGTCGGGTCGGGCTAGCTCGATATAGGCGCCGGGTAGGGATAGGCAGCCCTCGTCGGAGGAGTGCAGTTTGCGGTCTTTGCCTTCGGGCAGGATGACCTCGGCGTTACACATCACCCCTACATGCCTGACGTGCTCATCGTCGGGGCAGTCGTAGACGAATACCGCCAAGTCGATGCCTACCTGGGTAGCGGCCAGGCCGACGCCTTCCGCCGCGTACATAGTGGCAAACATGTTCCGAACGAGATCCAGCAGTTCGTCGTCAAACTCAGTCACGGGACGAGTGGGCCGGTGCAAGATCGGGTTTCCCCAGCGGACGATCGGCAAGATCGTTCCGCCGGTCCTCAACTCGTCGACGGTGCTGGTCTGAGATGGCACGCCGGTGAGGGTACCGCGTGCCGCGCTTGGAATGCGCGCTCCTGTGTTTGAGAGTGGTCATTGTGGCCGAGTCCGGATTGCCGCCGCAGTTTGAGGTATTGCTGACGGGCTACCTTCGCCATTTGCGAAGCCAGCGCAACATGGCTGAGCACACCGTGCGCGCCTACGGCACCGATTTGTTGAATCTCTTCACTCATCTCGATCGGCTCGGTATCGACTCGCTGGACAAGGTCGACTTGAGGGCGCTACGCAGCTGGCTTGCAAAGCAGCACACTGTTGGGCACGCCCGGACCACCCTGCAGCGACGAGCGGCTGCTGCGCGAGTGTTCTTCGCCTGGGCTCACGAGACAGGCCAGGTGACCACAGATCCAGCCGCAAACTTGCGTTCTCCCAAAACCACTCGGGTATTGCCGCCAACCCTGGACCGGGCGACCGCAGCTCAAATGCTTGATGAGGCGATCGCGAGCGCGAGAGAAACCGGCGGACCAGCCGCCGCTCGAGATGTTGCCATCTTGGAGGTCCTGTACTCCACCGGCATCCGAGTCTCAGAGTTATGCGGTCTCGACCTCAATGATCTTGATCGGGAACGCCGGGTGATCCGAGTCTTCGGCAAGGGCAGCAAAGAGCGAACTGTTCCTCTAGGTGCGCCGGCCCTCCGTGCCGTCGATGCCTGGCTGGTGAAGGCCCGGTCCCAGCTCATGACTGATCAATCCGGCCGGGCAATGTTCATCGGCGACCGCGGCAAGCGGATCGACCCTCGTGTGGTACGCCGGATCGTCCATCGGTCCCTCAGGATGACCGAGGGGGCGCCCGATCTCGGTCCCCACGGACTGCGGCACGCCATGGCCACCCATCTGCTGGAGGGCGGTGCTGACCTGCGCAGTGTCCAGGAAATGCTCGGCCACGCATCGCTGGCAACGACGCAGATCTACACCCACGTGACGAACGAGCGGCTGCGATCGGCTTTTGAACAGGCTCACCCGCGGGCTTAACGATCACTGCTGTTGTCGCAGCCAGCTCATCGGGTTGCTGAGCCGTCCGTTGAGCCACACCATCAGGTGCAGGTGACAGCCCGTCGAGAAACCTGTACTACCGACCTCGCCAATCACCTGGCCCCGGTTGACGCGCTGGCCGGGCCGGACCAGATATCGCGAGGCGTGGTTGAAGGCGGTCTGCACGTGCACCCCATCAACGCTGCCGTGGCTGAGGAACAGCCTGTTGCCGTATGCCGGGCTGAGATAGGCGCGCCTGACGACTCCTGCGTACGGCGCATGTATCGCGGTGCCGCAGGCGGCGCCGAAGTCAGTGCCGTCATGCAGCTTCCAGACGTTGAGCAACGGATGCATCCGCATCCCGAAGGCGGACGTCACCTGAGCTGTAACCGGATAAAGGAATCCGTGACTTCCCGGTCGCCCGCCTGAGTCCATGATCGCGGCGGGCCGACTGGTCGATACAGCCGCCGCCCGTGCCGCGGCCTCGCGCTTGACAATCTCGCGCTGAGCCTCGGCTACCAGGCGCAGCCGGCCACCAGGACCGCCGACGAGCAGCAGCGGATCGAGATAGTTCTTGCCCTCACGCAATCCCCAGTGCAAGCAACCCTGACAGTGTCCGCCCGTGCCGAGCACCCCGATCACTTGTCCAAACGCCACGCGTTCATCGACGTGCAGTGTGCTGATCACCGGCTCGTATGTGGTGCGGATGCCACCGTGATCAATGCTGATCACTGGTTTGCCGGCGATCGATCCGACAAAGGCCACCGCGCCGCTCGCGGCCGCAAGGATTGCCTGACCGGGCTGAGCGACAAGATCAACACCACGATGGCCCCGTCCCCAGACGACCGTCGGGGGATCGAAGCCTCGCTGCACCACGGGCGAGCCGCTCAGCGGCCAGCCGGCAGGCGTCGGCAATTGAGTGGTCGCGTCAGCCGGAGTTGGAATGGCGAGCACACAGAGGCAGATCAGAACGAAAAGTGCCAACCGAACGTGTCGGCCAAGTGCGCGCATGCTTGGAGTCTTCGGATCATCGCGCTAATCGTGCAGCGGTTCGAGAATCTGTGGACGTCGCTCGAAGGTCCGCCTTCGGCTGTGGACAACCGCAGCAGATAGAACCGAGTTCCAGCATTCTTCACATGCTTGGATCACGGTGGTGACAGTAAGGCCTGTATGTGTCGTCGTTTGTGTGGCCGTTTCTCCACTTTTGGCGGATGACGCACGTCCAGAAGCCTGGATGTTGGTGTTTGGAGCCAGTTTGGTGGCAAACGTACGGAGTCAGGTGCGGGTGGAGTCCGCTTACGAGGGCAGTGACGAGCCAGAAAACTGTGGGTATGTCAGGGATCTGAATCGATTTCAGAAGCGCAATTCGCCCGCAGTTCCAGAGCGATAGCCGTGAGGACTGAGGTATGTCCTCGTGGTAGCAGCTCCGGGCCTGCCGCGGGCCGGCCCCATGCAGCGAGATTTCGGATGCTGAAAGTACGCAACGCTGAAGCCCCTCTCGGCCGAGATACCTAAAAGGTGCGTGACCTGTGACGCTCGCATAGACTCGGCTAGGCAGACCTGCCATCAGGTCTGACTTCGCATGCTTGCCTGTCGGTCTGCCGACCGGGCGGCACAATCGGTCTCGGCTAGCCAGAGCAGGTCGAGTGCGTGTCGCGCAAGCATCAGGCAGCGCCGAAAGGTTCGGCGCTGAACAACCGGACGCCGGCGCAGGCACGTGCCGGCAAGGAGGGAACGCGGCCATGGCCGTCGTCACTACGCGACAGCTCCTCGAAAGTGGCGTCCATTTCGGACACCAAACCCGCCGTTGGAATCCGAAGATGAAGCGGTTCATCTTCACCGAACGCAACGGCATCTACATCATCGATCTGCAGCAGTCACTGACCTACATCGATCGCGCGTTCGCCTTCGTGAAGGACACGGTCGCCCGTGGCGGCCAGGTGCTCTTCGTCGGCACCAAGAAGCAGGCCCAGGAGACTATTGCTGAACAGGCCACCAGGGTCGGCATGCCGTACGTCAACCAGCGCTGGCTAGGTGGGATGCTGACGAACTTTCACACTGTGATTAAGCGCATCCAGCGGCTCAAGGAGCTGGAGGGGCTGGACTTCGACGACATCGCAGCATCCGGTCTGACAAAGAAGGAACTGCTCGGGCTACGTCGCGAGAAAGAAAAACTCGAGCGCACCCTCGGCGGCATCCGAGACATGACGAGGCCTCCGCAGGCAGTCTGGATCGTCGACACCAAGAAGGAGCACCTGGCGGTCGACGAGGCTCGCAAGCTGCGGATCCCTGTGATCGGTATCTTGGATACCAACTGTGATCCCGATGAGGTCGACTTCGCGATCCCAGGTAACGATGACGCCATTCGCTCCGTCTCACTGCTTACTCGGGTGATCGCAGATGCCGTTGCGGACGGCCTCATGGCACGCTCCGGGGCGCAAACCGGCGCTGAAGCTGAGCTCGAGCCGATGCCGGACTGGGAACGTGAGCTGCTTGCCGCCTCTCAGGAGCCTGCGCCGTCGACACCGCATGAGGCGCCAGCGCCCGACGCCGCACCGGTGCCAGCTGATGAGCAGCCGGAGGAAGCTGCCCTCGAGGCGGAGGAGGAAGCGGACAAGGAGCTCGATCTGGAGCTGCAGTCCGACAATCCAGACCCCGAAAACGTCTACAACCCAGCCACTGGGTCGACCCACAGCTGAGACTCCCCACCAATACGAGAACGAGGACCATCCA
>DATDKX010000011.1:0-2804 GCA_036519615.1 Propionibacteriaceae bacterium | reverse complement strand
AGCAGCAGATCGCCCAACTCCTCCCGAAGATGATCTTGATCTGGACCCTCGATGGCCTCGATCGTTTCGGCAGTCTCCTCGACCAGGTACTGCACTAGCGATCGATGAGTTTGCTGGGCATCCCACGGGCATTCCTGGCGCAGCCGCGCCATTACGTGGACCAGTCGCTCGAGCTCGGGTAGCGGCACGCTGCACTACGGCGTTGGACTGGGCAGCGGTTCGGTCAGCGATGCCGATTTATCGGTGATGATCGTCTTCTGATTCGGATCCAGCACGCCGAAGCGGGGATTGAGTATTACCTGCTGCTTGGCTAGGGCCGCAATGTATGCCTCGCTGCCGAGCTTCTCGGACACGATCTGCTGATCGGCAACGTCGTAGGCAATCGGTCGTCCCTTGGGTACGTTGAGCAGGCCAGCGAGGTTGCTGTTCTTGATCAGCGCATCACGATCGCCATCAGTGATGGTGATCTTGTTCGCAGCAGCGAGATTCTCCGCGATGACACCGTGGATCATGGCGTTGACGACGGCGGCGCGGGATACCGACTGGCCCTCCTGCAGGATGCTCGACACCCCTTCGACAGCGTCATCCACCTGTTGCTGGGTGATCTTTGAGTTATCGACGTACGCCACAACGCTGGGACCCTGCTTGGCACAGCCGGCGATAAGCAGCGTGAGCAGCAGAACGCCGCCAAGCACTGTGACTCGTACCGCGCGCCACCCGCGGTGAGCGGAAAGACTCATTCACCATCCTCTGCGATGACATCCGGAGTTCGCGCATATGCGCCCCCAGGAACGACTACCGCAGGAGATCCTACGCGTTTGGTTGCTCCACTCGCTGCCCGCGATCCGGGCGCTAAGCGGACATCTCAGACGCTGGGTCACTGGTCGCGGATCTCACGAGTCTGTGAAGATCTCTCCAATCAGCTCCGACGCCCAACGCAGCAGGTCGGTGTCCTTCAGGGGCTCGACGCCGACAGTGGTGCCCGTAGGCCGCGGGATGAGCACAGTTCCCACAACGTCCTTGACAACACTGCCCGGGTAGAGCCGCTGCAACCGCATGACTCGCGACTCGGAAAGGTGTGCCGGTGCAAAGCGGATGAATCGACCCTGCCCCACGATCTCGGTCAGCCCCGTAGAGCGGGCGAGCAATCGGAACCTGGCCACCTCGACGAGGTTGAGCACCTCAGGGGGTGGCATCCCGTACCTGTCATGCAACTCCGCTTCGACTGCCTTGACATCAGCTTCGACACGGACCTCGGCGAGCCGTTTGTACATCTCCAGTCGCAGCCGCTCCGACTCGATGTAATCGGTCGGCAGATGTGCGTCGACGGGCAGTTCGATTCGCACCTCGGGCTCGGGCTCGACCTCGTGACCTCGAAACTCTGAGACCGCCTCGCCAACCAATTGGATGTAGAGGTCGAATCCGACGTCGGCAATGTGACCAGACTGCTCTCCGCCCAACAGATTGCCCGCGCCGCGTATCTCGAGGTCCTTCATGGCGATAGCCATGCCAGAACCCAGATCACTGTGCGCCGCGATTGTGCTAATCCGGTCGTACGCGGTCTCTGTCAGCGGCTTGTCCGGTGGATAAAGGAAGTAGGCGTAGCCGCGCTCTCTGCCGCGGCCGACCCGACCGCGCAACTGGTGGAGCTGAGAGAGCCCCATGAGATCCGAGCGTTCGATCAACAGCGTGTTGGCGGTCGAGATGTCCAGACCCGCCTCCACAATCGTGGTGCAGACCAGCACGTCAGCTCGGCGCTCCCAGAAGTCGATCATGACCTGCTCCAGCCGCTGTTCGCTCATCTGGCCATGCGCAGTAACCACTCGGGCCTCAGGCACCAACTCGGCGATCCGGCGGGCAGTCTTGTCGATGCTCTGCACGCGATTGTGTACATAGAACACCTGCCCCTCACGGAGCAGTTCGCGCCGGATGGCTGCACTCACCTGAGCCTCGTCGTATGGCCCAGCAAACGTGAGAACGGGATGACGCTCCTCAGGCGGAGTCATGATCGTGCTCATCTCACGAATCCCGGTGACCGCCATCTCAAGAGTCCTCGGGATCGGGGTGGCCGACATCGCCAGCACATCGACGGCGGTACGGAGACGCTTGAGCCTTTCCTTGTGCTCGACGCCGAAGCGCTGCTCCTCATCGATCACCACCAAACCCAAGTCCTTAAAGGTCACCTCATCCGACAGCAGTCGGTGGGTGCCTACGACGACATCGACGTTGCCATCCGCGAGACCGTCGATGGTTGCCCTGGCCTCGGCCTCGGTGGAGAACCGGCTGAGTGGTGCAACGTTGACGGGGAAGCCGGCATAGCGATCGCCGAAGGTCGCGTAGTGCTGCTGCACCAGCAAGGTCGTCGGAACCAAGATCGCCACCTGCTTGCCGTCTTGCACTGCCTTGAACGCAGCGCGTACCGCAATCTCGGTCTTGCCATAACCGACGTCGCCGCAGATGAGCCGGTCCATCGGCACGATCTGTTCCATGTCGCGTTTGACGTCGTCGATCGCTCCGAGCTGGTCTGGAGTCTCAACAAAGGGAAAGGCGTCCTCGAGCTCCCGCTGCCACGTCGTGTCAGGAGAAAATGCGTGACCGCGGGTGGCCTGCCGGGCCGCGTACAGCTTGATCAATTCAGCGGCAATCTCGCGAACCGCTCTACGGGCTCGCCCCTTGCGCTTCGCCCAGTCGGCGCCCCCCAGCCTGTCCAGACTGGGGTTCTCTCCACCAACGTATCGAGTTACTTGATCAAGAGAGTCCATCGGGACATAGAGCCGGTCACCTGGCTGGCCGCGCCTGGACGG
>DATDKX010000010.1:0-7573 GCA_036519615.1 Propionibacteriaceae bacterium | reverse complement strand
AGCCTCTTCGAGCTCGGCCCGAGTCGGCCTGCGCAGCGTGTCGATGAAGTAGAAGCGCATTGCCTTGCGCCGCCGTTGCTCAGACTTGATCTCCCTCTCCGACATTCCGTCCACATCTGTCAACGGCAGCAGCGCGGGCATATCCTCATGCTGAGTCAGCGCGAAGGCCTCGCCACGACTGATCGGACGATGCCGCTCGGAGTATTTGCCCGAAGGAGCTCGATCGATGATGCCCGACTCGGCGCCGTGGAGCATCCTGTCACGGTCGGCGCGCTGGAGTCCGATGCAGATCCGCTTTGTTATCAGGAATGCGAGCACCGGCGCCACGAACACGGCGACCCGTAGGAAGTAGGTCACCGCGTTCAGTGAGACGTGGAATTGCGTGGCGACCAGGTCATTGCCGCCGCCAATCATGAGCATGGCGTACCCGGTGATCGCTGCGACGCCGAACGCTGTGCGCGTCGGGTTGTTGCGGGGACGGTCCAGAATGTGGTGCTCAGACTTGTCGCCGGTCACCCAGGCCTCCACGAACGGGTAGATGGCCATCAAACCGAAGAACAGGCCCATTAGCCCCAGACCCGGTATTGCCACGTTCCATGACCAGGTCGTTGATCCGATGTGCCATTCCCAGTTCGGCATGATACGAATGCCGCCCTCGACAAAGCCCATGTACCAGTCAGGCTGTGAGCCTGCAGTGATCTCGGCCGGGTTGTAAGGCCCGAACACCCAGACAGGGTTGATCTGCATCGTCGCGCCCATCAAGGTGAGGACACCGAAGACGATCAAGAAGAACCCGCCGGCCTTGGCGGCATACACAGGGAATACCGGATAACCCACGACATTGCCCTGGACGCGGCCGGGGCCGGGATACTGGGTGTGCTTGTGGTAGACAACCAATGCCAGATGAGCCGCGATCAGCCCGAAGAGCAACGCGGGGATCAACAAGATGTGCAGCATGTACAGGCGAGGGATAATCAGCTCGCCAGGAAACTCACCGGCAAACGTGAAGAACTCCGCCCAGGTACCAATCAGCGGAATGGCCCGGATGAGCCCATCGACGAACCGCAGGCCAGTGCCGGACAGTAGGTCGTCCGGCAAGGAGTACCCGGCAAATCCCTCGATCAGACCAAGCGTCAGCATTGCGACGCCGATCAGCCAGTTGATCTCACGCGGCTTGCGGAAGGCTCCAGTGAAGAAAATTCGGAGACTATGGGTGAGCATGGCGGCAAGGAAGACCGCAGCCGCCCAGTGGTGCATCTGCCGCAGCAACAGACCGCCGCGAATGTCGAACGAGAGGTTAAGTGTCGATGCGTATGCGTCCGACATGGGCAGCCCGCGCAGCAGCTCGTAGCTGCCTTGGTATTCGACCTCAGACATAGACGGCTTGAACCATATGGTCAGGAAGATGCCGCTCAAAATCAGAACGATGAATGAGTAGAGCGCAATCTCACCGAGGAGGAATGACCAGTGGTCCGGGAAGATCTTGCGGAAGAACGGACGACTGAGTCCGGCAAGCCCGATCCGGTCGTCCAGCCACTTGGTAGGTCCGGAGGCAGCCTTGAAGATCGGTCCGAGTTCCTTTTTTGGGGTTTCAGGCTGGACCGAACTGTTATCGGAAACGGTGGCGGCTGGCTGGGCCATCAGTTATCGCCTTCTTTGAAATCATTCTGGAGTGTCATGACGGGAATCCCGCTCGAAGTAGCTTGGTCCGGGTGGCACGAGGAAGTCACGCTGGGCAACGATGTAACCCTCACTATCAAGGGCAATGGGAAGTTGCGGCAACGGACGCGCCGCCGGGCCAAAAACAACCTTTCCTGCGTCGCCCAAGTCGAAAGTCGACTGATGACACGGGCACAGCAGGTGGTGGGTTTGTTGCTCCCACAGGCTGATCGGGCAGCCAACATGAGTGCAGATCTTGGAGTAGCAAAGGATCCCGCCGATGTTCCAGCCCTGGCGCGCCGGCGGAATCGTAATGGTGTTGGGATCCATCCTGACAACGATGGCGGCGGCCTTCGCCTTCTCTATTTGAAACTCAGCGCCCTCGAGATCTTGCAGGTTCGCCGGCTCGGCGTTGATTAGCTGGCCGATCTCGATGTCCTCTGGCTTGATCGGCTCAAAGGTGATGTCGTTGACGACGCGCACCCCCGGTGCCCAGATAGTCCGCTCGATGGTCTCAGCGCGCTTCTTTTTCGTGGGCCAGGGACCAAGATCAGCGAGCCCGACGATCATGGGTAGCAGGATCGTCGCGAGCGCGCCAAGCAGGCTGCGGCCGATCACCTTGCGTCGGGTGAGCTTGGACTCGTCGACCACCTTGTCCAGCTCGGTAAGCATGTAGTTCTTGTCAGCATCGCTGGAGGCGGCGCTGTGGCGGTAGTCGATCGCCTCCTCGTCGTCCATCAGCTTTCGGGCCCACTGCACAGCACCAACGCCGAGGAAGAGCAGTGCCAGCCCAAATGTCAAGCCGAGGAGGAGGTTCCTGGTGTTGGCCCGCAACGGACCGAAGTCGAGATACGAGTCTCCAGGAACAGCGAAGTAAACGACGGCGAACCCGATCGACAGGACAGGCACCAAGCCAAAAAACATGGCCACCTGGCGGGTCGCGCGATCGGCGGCCTTCTCGTCGACATCAGTGAGACGCGGTAGATGGGGTTCCAGGCCGGGGTCTGGAACCGGGTAGCGCTCTTCATCAACGGTGGCAAGCTCAGAGCCGGGCTGACCGTGGGTCGGATCTTCACTCACTTGGCTTTCGCCCCCTTGGCCGCAATCCACATCGCAAAGAAGATTAGGCCGCCTAGGCCAATTATCCAGGCCCACAGACCTTCACTCACCGGTCCTAAGCCGCCGAGTGCAAAGCCACCATCGGTCGGGCGCTCGTGTAGGCGCTGGAGGTATCCGATGATGGCCCGCTTGTCCTCGGGCCGCAGCACTTCGTCGTCGAAGACCGGCATCTGCTGAGGCCCGGTCAGCATCGCCTCATAAACCCGCTTGTTGTCCAGACCGATCAGCGGTGGGGCGTACTTGCCGTTGGGAAGCGCACCGCCTGCGCCCTCGAAGTTGTGGCAGGCCGAGCAGTTTGTGCGGAATAGTTCGCCGCCGCGTGCGAGATCCTCCGCGCTGATGTTCGATGTGTCGTAAACGGCGGGCTCTGGGATTGCCGGGCCCGGGCCGAGCGATGCTACGTACGCCGCGAGGGCCGCGATCTCTTCCTCTGAGTAAGTGGGCGGCTTGACCGGCGCCTGTTCACCGGGACGAGCCATTGGCATCCGGCCCGAGCTCACCTGGAAGTCCACCGCTGCGGCGCCTACACCGGCAAGCGGCGGCCCCTGAATACTGTCGCCGACCTGGCCCTCGCCATTGAGCCCATGACAAGATGCGCAGCCTACGGCGAAGAGGGCCTTACCTTCGGCAATCTGTTGGCTGTTTCCGGTATCGGCCGAGACCTGGGCCGGGGGAGCTATCACACTGTAGAGGGCGCCCATCAAGAACAGCCCGGCTACCAGGAGCAACGCCTTCGCTGCTGGATGCCGGCGCCGGGAAGACAGGAGTCGCACGCGGGTCCCTCTCGTGTCTTGATGCACTGTTGTGGGCCAAACATATATTCAGTTGTCCCAATATTCAGTTGTCGGGCCCCTAACAGATGCACGGGACCGTGTGTTCTTTATCGCAGTATGTAGATAACGCCGAATAGCGCAATCCACACCACATCGACGAAGTGCCAGTAATAGGACACGACGACCGCGCTGACGGCCTGCTCATGTGTGAAGGTGCGGGCCAAGAACGTCCGTCCCATCAGCAGCAGGAAGGCGACCAGGCCACCGGTGACGTGCAACCCGTGGAAGCCCGTAGCCAAGAAGAAGACCGAGCCGAAGACATTGGACGAAATCGTCAGATTGTCATGGAACAACGCGGCGTACTCATAGACCTGGCCACCAATGAAAAAGGCGCCCATCAAATAGGTCAGCGTGTACCACTCCCGCAGCCCCCATCGCCGCAGATTGAACAGTGACCCGGACCGCCTGACCTGCGCCCGCTCTGCGGCGAACACGCCCATCTGGCAGGTAAAGGAGCTGGCGACCAGCACGCTGGTGTTGGCGATGGCGAACTGTATGTTGATCAAGTCGCCCTGGCTTTGCCAGAGTGGAACTGTCCCGGTTGCCGCGGCCTGGGAGTTGGTCACGTTCCGAATGGTGAAGTACGCCGCGAACAGCGCCGCGAAGAACATCAGCTCCGAAGCCAGCCAGATGATCGTGCCGACGGCGACCGGTTCTGGCCGATTCTCACGACCACGCAGGCGCGATAGTGGAATGGGATGTAGTGCCCCCTCCGGCATTGTCATGGAACCGGATACTGCGTGTGTGTGCATGGCCACGAGGTCATTATTGCCGGAACCCGTGCAGAGGTCACCCCAAGGCACGACTTTGTTATGAGAGTCGCAGACGGGTTTGATTGCTCCGCTCGCTACGCTCGCTCCGCGCGGATCGCGCCTGGGCAGCCGCCTACTGCGTCGTCACTCGGGGACGAAAAGCGTGTCCCTCGCTCCTCCTCAGCACGGGGCGGCGCGCGATCCGGTCCACCCGGTCAACTGCGAGTCCGCGATCCGCGGGACTAGGAGTGGTTCGCAGCGCAATCCGCCGCGAGCGGAGCGAGCATTAGATACAGCGCGCATAGGGAGCGGAGCAATCAAACACCGACATTAGGCTGGGCTTGTGTTCACCAGGTTCGCCATGGTGCTCCTACCGCTGCACGCCACACCCGCCGATCAGCCGCCTCCGCTGACGCCGACTCGGCTCCTCACCGCGTGGACCTGGGAGTGGTCGATGGCACTTGGCGTTGCTGTCGCCGCCGGGCTATACATTGCCGGTCTGGTAGTGCTGCATCGCCGTGGCGATCACTGGCCCGTGCAACGCAGCATGTCGTTCCTCCTCGGCGGACTCGGATCGATCAGCCTTGCCACGATGTCGGCGTTGGGCACTTACGACACGGTGCTGCTGAGCGTCCACATGGTGCAACACATGACCTTGATGATGGTGTCTCCGATGTTCCTCGCGCTCGGGGCACCGGTCACGTTGGCGCTGCGGACCCTACCGTCCCGACCGCGCACCATGCTGCTTGCCGTGCTGCACTCACGGGTCGCTCGTGTGCTGACGTTCGCACCACTCACGCTTGCGCTCTTCATCGCAACCCCCTTCGCGCTCTATTACTCGGCTTTCTACGAGCTCTCACTGCGCTCCGGGTTTTGGCATGCGTTCTTGCATCTGCACTTCATCATCATTGGGGCACTTTTGATGTGGCCGCTGGTGGGAATCGACCCAGTCCCGGGCCGGATCAGTTATCCGCTGCGGCTGCTCATGTTGTTCCTGATGCTGCCGTTCCACGCGTTCCTCGGCATTTCGATCATGAGCTCAACCGAACTGATCGCTGAGAGGTGGTATCTGGCGTTCAACCGAACATGGCCGCCCAGTCCGCTGGATGATCAATACCTGGCAGGCGGGATCATGTGGGCGTCGGGGGATGTCATCGCTTTGGTGATGCTTATCGCGCTTTTTGTCCAGTGGTACGCACACAGCCAACGGGAGGCACGGCGGGAGGACCGTCGACTGGACCGGCTTGAGCGATTGCAACGAGCCGCCAGCGCGCCGGTCGGTCCCCATAACGAAGCGCAGCTGACACGCTACGATCACCTCCGGGCCGGGCGGGCGGAAGCCGAGATGCGAACCGCGGGCACCGGAGGACAACCTGGAGACGATCAATGAGCAGCGCTGAGCAGCCGGAAGAGCAGGTTCTCACCATCTTGTTGTATGCCTCCGACCGCTTGACACGAGAGAACATCCGCTTAGCGGTGGGGCGCAAGGTGGCAGCCGATGTGCCGCCGATACGGGTACTGGAGGTAGCGACGCAGCCTGCTCTGATCAGCGCGATGGACGCCGGTGGCATCGACTTGGCGATCTTGGACGGCGAGGCGGCTCCTGGCGGAATGGGACTTTGTCGCCAGCTCAAGGACGAGATATTGCGCTGTCCGCCGATCTTGTTGCTCATCGGGCGTGCGGACGATGCGTGGCTGGCCACCTGGTCGCGAGCCGATGGCGCCGTATCGCATCCGGTCGATCCGATCCGGCTGCCCGCCGCGGTGGCAAAACTGTTGCGCCCCCGGCTGTCCACAGAGACCGCGGTCGCGCGGACGACCTCTGTGGCCTGAGCGAGGTGTCCTTACGTTGAACTGGCCGGAACTTCTGAGCAGCCTGGTCCGCGGCGAGGACCAGCCGATGGCAGCCACCGCTTGGGCTATGGGACAGATCCTGAATGGGGACGCTACGCCTGCTCAGATTGCAGCGTTCGTCATCGGATTACGAAGCAAGGGCGAGACAGTAGCGGAGCTGACTGGACTTGCCGATGTGATGATCGAGTTCGCGACTCCGATCGAGATCGGTGGTCCGGCAGTTGATGTTGTCGGTAGCGGCGGTGACCGGTCGAACACCGTCAACATCTCCACTATGGCAGCGATTGTTGCTGCCGCCGCCGGCGCCAAGGTAGTCAAGCACGGAAATCGGGCAGCCTCGTCGGCCTGTGGTGCCGCTGATGTTCTCGAGGCGCTCGGGGTGGTGCTTGAGCTTACGCCTGAGGCACAGCAGCGGGTAGTGGACCAGGTCGGCATCGGCTTTCTCTTCGCCGCGTATTACCATCCAGCGCTGCGGTATGCGGGACCGACGCGACGTGAGCTCGGTATACCGACGACATTCAATTTCCTGGGCCCGCTGGCGAATCCGGCGCAGCCGATATCGCAGGCGGTAGGCGTGGCGGATCCTCGAATGGCTGAGCTGATGGCTGGGGTTTTCGCATCCCGCGGTAACTACGGACTTGTGGTTCACGGTGGCGATGGGCTCGACGAATTGACCACCACGACGTCCTCGACGGTCTGGTTATATGCCGACGGCGAGGTCGAGCGGATGGTGCTCGATCCGCTGCACCTCGGTCTGCCCAGAGCCACCATCGCGGACTTGGTCGGAGGCGACGCCGGGGTCAACGCCGATGTCGTACGCAAAGTCGTCTCCGGTCAGCCAGGTCCCGTCCGTGACATCGTCGTTCTCAATGCGGCGGCGGCGTTGGTGGCGTACGGCAAACCAGCGGCGGGGCGGCTCGAGGAAGACTTCGCCGACGAGCTGGAGCGGGCGCGGCAGGCGATCGACTCGGGTGCCGCGCAAACCAAACTGGAGGAGTGGATCGAGGCCACGCACTCGGCTGGGTGATGCTGCTCACTGAGATCACTGAACTTGGCCATGCTCCCGCTGCCAGGCGTTAGCCTTTCGCGGAGATCTTGATCATCGCGCGGTCGTCGGTGGCCGTCGGTCGGCCATATTTCATCGCTTGACGAGTTACTATCGGCGATGCGCGAGAGGGGAACGCATGGCTCGACGCTTGACGCTGATCGTCAGTGCCGTACTCATGCCACTGTTTCTTGCCGCATGCTCAAGTGGGCGGCCACCGGTCGCCAGTACGGCGGAGGTTGCGCGCGCGACGATTACCAACCAGGTCAGCTCGAGCGGCGCGGTATCTGCCGGAGCAAGCGAAGACCTGG
>DATDKX010000009.1:0-3031 GCA_036519615.1 Propionibacteriaceae bacterium | reverse complement strand
GGCGGGTTGCAGCCTTTCCCGGCGGGTTTCACACCGGCCCGCTGTATGCACAGGGCTTCGACAAGTACTGGTCACCAGTCGGCCGCATTGACGGCGGTTACGGCGACCGCAATCTGGTCTGCACGTGTCCTCCGCCGGAGGCATTCGAGTAGTCGGCGCCCGAGGTGCTGGAATTACTCAGCCTTCCTCACCGACGACCTCGTTGATTCGATGTGCCAGCTCGATGTCGTTCGCAGTAAGGCCGCCCTCGGAATGCGTTGAGAGGACCAGCGTCACCTTGTTCCAGCGGATATCGATGTCTGGATGGTGGTTCATAAGCTCTGCTTCATGGCCAACCCGATTCACAAAGTCCAAGGCAGCGACGAAGTCGGTCAGCTCATACGTCGCGGTGATCGCGGGTTCATCCCCCTCGGAACGCCGCCAGTTCGGAAGACTCTCCAGCTGCTGGGACACTTCGGAATCGTTCAACAGTTGGCTCATAACCTCAGCCAAGGCGCCGCCGTTGGGAGTGTCAAGAGCTGATCTGACTCTGTCCCTCGTCCGATAGCGTCTGGGGCCTAACGGGCCAGCGTCAGCAAAGAAGGAAACACATGGTTGCGGTGCCGGAGCGCATTAAGCAGCTCAAGCAACGACCCTGGACTGCACACATGATCCGTGCGGTAGAGCGCTACCTCAGCCGGCTCGGCTCGCAATTTGCCGCTGCGACGGCGTACTTCTCGGTGCTTGCGATCGTCCCGGTGATGATGATGGCCTTTTCGATCACCGGCTTCATCCTCACCGTCGTGGAACCTGGGCTGCTGAACGACGTCGTCGACGCTGTCGCGAAGGCCATCGGCGGTATCGAGCCTGCTACCCGCGAGAAGATTCTGACCCTGGTTAACAATGCCCTCAGCCAGTTCTGGACTATTGGCATCATCGGCTTGGTGGCAGCTCTCTATACCGGCGCCAAATGGATGGAGCACTTGAAGAATGCCGTGCGAACCCAGTGGCGACCCGGATTCGATCTTCGACCACAAAAGATCAACATTGTCGTCCGGACGCTCGGCAACCTCGTTTTGTTACTTGGCTTGCTTGTGGGTATGGCGGTGACCTTCGGAATCTCCTCGCTATCCACATCGCTTGCAGACACGGTGGTCAACTGGCTCGGCCTCAGTGACCAGCCGTGGATAGCGCCGCTGCTTCGGGTCAGCTCCGTCATCATCTCCATTGGCGCAGGATGGCTGATCTTCATGTATCTCTACACGCTTCTTCCGGAGACCCGTGAACCATGGCAGATCGTTCGCCGTGGCGCATTGCTGGGTGCGATCGGCCTTGCGCTGCTGCAGTTTGTGGCGAGCTACCTGATCAATGCCTTCCAGGGCAATGCAGCTGCGGCGATCTTCGGGCCCGTGATCGTGCTCATGCTGTTCTTCAACATCTTTGCCCAACTAGTCCTGTTCGTCGCAGCTTGGATTGCCACCGCGCAGCATGAGGCCGTTCCAATCCCTACGCAAGAAGACACGGACATCTCGGCGACACCGGAGGTTAGACAACAGCAGGATCAAGAACCGAATCTGGTACCGGAGAGTGTGGCTGCACGCTCGGTACGCGTTGGGATGGGCGCTGGCTATGTCACCGGAGCCGCGACCGGGGTCGGACTTGGGGCTGCGCTGGCCTTCGTATTTTCAGCCGTCGTACGGCGTCGGAAGAAATCCTGAGCTGGTCAATGTGCAGTAGCCAGCTGAGCGCCCGGTTGTCCGATGCTGTCCAGCAGAGCGGAGAACCACGGTGCGCTGATGTCGAACGGCTTGCCGCCTCGGATTCGCCCGAACTCAATGGCCCGTAGCTCGTCGCCGCGTTCCTCGTCCTGCCCGATTACCCCTGGCTCGCCGCGCAGCGCCGACTCGACCGCCAGGTCGGTCATGGACTTGATCAACTCAAGGTCGCGCTGATTAGGTGCCGCTGATCGGGAGAAGTAGCCAGACTTTTGCACCAACACTTTGTGCGCATCCAGCCGCTCGGCGAACTTGCTGCCAAACCAAGCACCAGGATTGATCTTGTCGATCTTCACGTGGCCGAATGGGTCTCTTGCGACCTCCTCACCGGACCGCTCTATTTCAGCCAAGATCGTGTCCATGCCCGCGCCTTCAGAGATGAAGAGGTTGACCGAGCCAATCCGATCCATCGTCTCGTTGAGACGCTTGGCCTCTGTCTCAAGGTCGAAAACCGCTTCCGGGACATAGACGCCATGGACCTCCCAGGCGTCTCGACTGAGGCCGATTTCAGGCACCCAGGCTCGACTATCCAGCCACGTCCGATACTCCTGTGCCGCGGAAGCAGTCAGCCAGCCGCAGTTCCGTCCCATGACTTCGTGCACGAGCAGCATGCGCGATCCCGAGTTGTGCTCGCCGATGACGTTTTGTGCGAAACGTGCTGCCTGCTCTGCCGCGGTCCATGCGCCCAGCGACTGACGTATCGGGATGATGTCGTTGTCGATGGTCTTGGGCAGCCCGACCACAGTCAGTGCGTGCCCGTTGCTAGCGAGAAACGCGGCGAGGTCGGCCGCAGTGGTGTTGGTGTCGTCGCCGCCGATGGTGTGCAGGACGTCCACGCCGTCCGCCGTCAGCCGCTCGGCCGCGGCTTGCAGCGGGTCCACACCATCAGCCACCAAACCACGCTTCACAAGGTCAGCTGCATTGGTCAGCTTGACGCGCGAGCTTCCGATGGGCGATCCGCCGAAGCTGTGAAGGACTGCCGCATTCTCCCGAACTGTCGGCGTTACCGTAACCGAGTCACCCTTCAAAAGGCCCTCATAGCCGTATCGATAGGCGATGATCTCAACCTCGGGAGCGACTTCGGTGTAACGCTCGATCAGCCCTCCGATCGATGCGGAAAGGCAGGGTGCGAAACCGCCGGCGGTAAGTATTGCCACCTTGTTGACCATGCTCGTAACTTAGCCGAGCCGCCGGAACTGACCGGCCGACGGCTGTCAGCCGGTCAATCCTTGGACGGATCGAGGTAGACCGCGCCGGGCCCGCGAGAGCTCACGTAA
>DATDKX010000008.1:0-15669 GCA_036519615.1 Propionibacteriaceae bacterium | reverse complement strand
CGTACCCGGCTCGGCAACGTCCGATCCTCGCCCTCGACGAGCGCGGTCTCCCGAGCGACAGTCTCATAGTGTCGCCTGATCATTTTCATTACCGCGAAGAGAACGGCCATCGCGATGATCGCAATGTAAGCACCTTTGGTGAACTTTGAGAGCAGCACGATTACCAGCACGGTGGCGGTCATCGTCAGTCCAATGGCGTTGATCACCCGAGAACGGATCATTCGGCCACGTACGGCGGGGTCCTTTTCGATCTTGAGGTGACGCGTCCAGTGTCGCAGCATGCCTAGCTGGCTGACCGTGAACGAGACGAATACACCAACCACATAAAGCTGGATGAGTGCAGTGACGTCCGCGTCGAACGCGATGATCAGCACGATGGCGAAGACGGCCAGCACGATGATTCCGTTGCTGTACGCCAGGCGGTCGCCGCGGGTGTGCAACTGGCGCGGTAGAAAGCCATCCCTGGCCAAGATCGAGCCCAACACCGGGAATCCGTTGAATGCGGTGTTCGCAGCCAGAAACAAGATCAACATTGTTGCGGCTACGACAAAGTAGAACGCAGGTCTGAAGTCGGCGAAAACGGCTGCGGACAACTGCCCGATGGCAGTCTGCTCGACGACCTCGACCCGCTCGCCGTTGAGTGTGTAATGCGACAGACCTTGGTCGATCAGTTTGAGGCCGGTCAGGTTGGAGAGCACGACGACGCCGATCAGCATCGATACCGCGATCACGCCGAGCAACAACAACGTAGTTGCCGCGTTCTTGCTCTTCGGCTTCCGGAAAGCCGGCACGCCGTTGGAGATTGCCTCGACGCCGGTCAGCGCCGCGCATCCGGAGGAGAACGTACGCGCCAGCAAGGCGATCATCGCGAAGCCGGTAAAGGCCGCGTACTTCGGATCCGCCTCGATACCGTACTTTGCGCTGTCAACTTGGATCTGGTCGCCGAGCACCAGGATTCGAAACAGCCCGTAGACCACCATTGTCAAGATCGAGAACATGAAGCAATAGGTAGGAATTGCGAATAAGGTGCCGGACTCGCGCACACCCCGGAGGTTGAGCGCCATCAACACGACCACAATCACAGCCGCCGCCCACGCTTCACGCCCATCCAGAATGGGAAAGGCCGACTTCGCGTTCTGAACCCCAGACGAAATGGACACTGCGACGGTCAAGACATAATCCACCAGAAGCGCCGACGCTACGGTAAGGCCGGCATTGGACCCGAGGTTGACGGTGGCCACCTCGTAATCGCCTCCGCCCGAGGGGTAAGCGTGCACGTTTTGGCGGTACGACGCGACGACCACCAGCATCACAGTGGCGACCAGAATGGCGATCTTCCACGAGTACGAATACGCGACTAGCCCGGCCAGAGACAGGGTCAAAAAGATCTCGTCTGGCGCGTAGGCAACCGAGGACAAGGCGTCCGACGCGAAGACCGGCAGGGCGATGCGTTTGGGAAGCAGTGTCTCACCGAGCTGGGTGCTGCGCAGCTTACGGCCCAGCAACAGTCGCTTGCCGATGTCGGCAACATTCACCACATTGCAAACCCTAGTGTCGCTGGCGCAACATCGGCAGAGCAGCTTTCATAGCCTGGTTCATTAGACTCAGCTCCGTGCACATCGTGATCATGGGCTGCGGCCGGGTGGGATCAACCCTGGCGAGAAGCCTGGAGAAGCGGGGCCACACTGTCGCGGTGATCGATCTCGACTCCGAGGCCTTCCGCCGACTTGGCCCGGACTTCGCGGGAAAGACCGTAAGGGGTGTCGGCTTCGATCGCGAGGTGCTGCTCGAAGCCGGCATCGAGGACGCCGAGGGGTTCGCCGCGGTGTCAAGTGGCGACAACTCCAACATCTTGTCCGCCCGTGTGGTGCGCGAAACCTTCGGCGTGCACAACGTGGTGGCTCGGATCTACGATCCGGGCCGTGCTGAGGTGTACGAAAGGCTTGGCATACCGACCGTGGCGACCGTGCGGTGGACCGCGGACCAGGTGTTACGGCGGTTGTTGCCGAGTGGCTCCGAGCCGCAATGGCGAGATCCGTCGGGATCAGTGCGGCTTATGGAGGTACACGTCGATCGAGCCTGGGTCGGCCGCACCATCGACCAGATGGAGGAAGTCACCGGCGCCCGCATCCCGTTCGTCTTCCGCATGGGCTCCGGAATGGTGCCTAAGCGCGGCAGTATCTTTCAAGACGGTGATCTTGTGTACGCCGCTGTAGCAGACGCCAAGCTGGCTGCTGTCGAGGCGATACTCGGCTCTCCGCCGAGAGGAGTATGACGATGCGCGTAGCGATTGCCGGAGCGGGGAACGTGGGGCGGTCCATCGCGGCGGAGCTGATTGAGAACGGGCACGAGGTGCTGCTGATCGACAAGGATCCGCACGCGATCAAGGCCGAGACACTGACCGAGGCCGAATGGCTGCTGGCGGATGCCTGCGAGCTGTCCTCACTCGAGGAAGCGGGACTCGATACATGTGATGTGGCCATCGCCGCGACCGGCGACGACAAGGTGAACCTTGTGATGTCGCTATTGGCCAAGACCGAGTTCGGCGTGCCGCGTACCGTCGCTCGAGTCAACCACCCCAAGAACGAGTGGCTGTTTAACGAGGTCTGGGGCGTCGACGTCTCAGTCTCTACACCCCGGCTAATGTCCGCGCTGGTGGAGGAGGCTGTCACCGTCGGTGATCTTGTGAGATTGCTGACCTTCCATGAAGGGGCGACGAACCTGGTAGAGATGACGTTGCCGTCGAACAGCCCAACGGTCGGTGCTCGCATCGGCGACCTGAACTGGCCAGGCGATGTCGTTTTGGTGGCGATTATCCGGGACGGGCATGCCCGACCACCGGACAGCGACGGCTCCTTGGAAGCTGGTGATGAGTTGTTGTTTGTAACAGCCCAAGACTTCGAGAAAGAGCTTGCCGAGATGCTTTCACCGCGCGACGGCTCAATCAGCATCTCGAGGACGCCGACGCCCCGTGTTCAGGCAGTTTGATCGCGGGAACTGGCAAGAGGTGAACCATCCATAGGGGTTCTTCCCTTGGAGAGCATTAGGCCAATGACGGTCAAGGCGGCAATCAGCATTGGCCAGCCCAGTACAACTTTGGCTATTCCGAGCAACACCACCTGGCCGGCAAGGAACAGCGGCAGCTGGACCACGAAACGGGCGACGTACGGCACGGCAAGCACCAAAGTCAGCTTTGACGTCATATTCACGAGTCCGCGATCTTTGGTCCAGCCGGTCGGGTCGCCGACGGCGGCGCCGATGATGAAGCCGACCAGGGGCTTGCGGATCGCAACTGTCACAAGTGACAGCACCGCGAGGGCTCCGTTGTAGAGGATGCCGGGCAAAAAAACATCCTGGGCGCGACCGGTGCGCGTTGCGATCAGAGCAGCGATCACCGTCGGAATCACCGCCTGGACGACGTACTTGATCGACTGCCGCTGAATGAGGCGGATCAGCGCAAGCAGCAACGCGGTCACAACGGCCGCGGCGATGGCCGGATAGAGCTGTCGCGCGATCACCCAAGCGATCGTGAAAGCGATGAAAGGCAGCGCCGATTCGATCATGCCGCGCGCGCCGCCCAAGGATTGACTTAGCTGGTAGCGGACGAACTCCTCTACATAACGAAACTGCGGCGTCTCCGCGATTGCCGGCGGTGCGTCGTGCTCGGATTGTGTCGTCGCTTCGGCCCGTCGCTCACTCATACGCCAGGCACCGTACCCCCGTCGATCACAAGCGTATCGATCACGAGGCCGCCGGTGTCTGCATCAGCTCGTAGCGCGGGTTGTAGATGAGCCGTTTGCCCTCGTGGCAGCTGATCCGGCCCCAAACCTTCAGCGTCCGACCCGGATCGATGCCGGGAATCTGCCGTCGACCAAGCCAAACGAGGCTCACCGTTCCAGATCCGTCATGCAGCTCCACCTCTAATGCCGGGTGTCCGGCTCGAGGAGTGATAGTCACCGTCGATACGGTCCCGGTGAGCTGCACGCGCTGGCGATCCTCACATTCTTGAATTGGGACTGCGCCCTCTTCACGGACCTTGCGTTGCAGTTCTTCGGACTCGAGCTCGGCAGTTGATGATGCAAACCGACGCAGTGCTCGTTGCAGCAGGTTTTCCTTAGCCATGGCATTGTCACCTCCGCTCTTCAAGCATCCCACGAAGGTCAATGATTTGTCTGTCTCTGCCCACGCGCCGGACTGTGCCAAGGAGGCGTCACCTCTCATGCTGGCTCGGTGTCTGGTCCCTCCGGCGGCTCTTGGCTGAGGTTGGTCGGCATAGTCAAGGGCAACAGATCACCGGGTGCCATTGCCTCGTCGCCGCGTCGCACGATGACCTGACGGAACGCTGACAGCACGTCCGCGACGACGGGAGAGTCGGCATCCTCCTCGATCGCGGCCTGGCCATAGACAATGCCCCGTAGCAGCCAGCGCGGACCCTCAGCGACCCACATTCGGGAGGGCTGGTACCCCTCCTCACCATCTGGTGTGGTAACCGGAATCAGCCGCCTCAGCTCCACACCAAACGGTCCCTCGCCTAGTGAGGCGGTGCCACCGGCTTCCGTGGCGCTTCGGGAGATCTCATCGCGCAGCTCTGCCCAGAGACCGCCACTGCGCGGAGCGGCGTACGCGCCGAGCTCAAGGGCCGAGGAATAGGCCTGAGGCCCCTGGCCCGCACTGGCGAGAGGCTCGACGGGGCTGAGCTTGTCGGAGCCCTCATTAACCTGGGTCTCGATCACAAGCATGGCCGAGACGATCTCGCCGGTCTCCTCCGCCACCTGCAGGCGCAGCTCCGATCCCGGCACCGCCGTCAGAATCAAGCTTCCCAGGTCGATCTTGGGACTTTCTTCAGTGCTCTCGATGCTTTCAACTTCAGTAATGTCATAGGGTCCGTCGCTTCGCCAATCGATGTCTTCGAGAGCCGCTAGATCTGCCGCCTCATCCTCGGATGGGCTATCGGCTTCATCATCGGAAGCCTCAGCCGGCTCGTCGAGCCCGTCGTCAGTGGATTCCTCAACTGGCGACTCGCTCCCGCGCTTTCTGCCCCTTTTGAAGATCATGCACGTTCCCTCGGCACACTCACGCTCTCGTCATCTCGCTGGCTGATCCCTTGCTCAGTTGGGTCTTGCGCAACTGTCCATTGCTCTGCTGCCCCTGGCTCTGTTATCCCTCCTGTGCTGCACTGCCCAATACTCCGCCGGTTGATCCGTATCCGCCAATTCCGCGCGCCGAACCCGGCAGCTCGTCGACTGTCACAAATGCAACCACACTCACTTGCTGGATGATCAGCTGAGCGATCCTGTCGCCGCGAGCAATGCTCACGGGGTGCCTACGATCGGTGTTGATCAGGCACACCTTGATCTCCCCGCGATAGCCGGCATCCACGGTGCCTGGGGTGTTCACGATGCTGACGCCGTATTGAGCGGCCAATCCCGATCGCGGGTGGACGAATGCCGCGTAGCCGGCTGGCAATGCGATGGCTACGCCGGTTCCCACCAGCCGCCGCTGCCCCGGCTGGAGCTCGAAGCTTTCCCTGCTGTATAGATCAGCTCCCGCGTCGCCCGGGTGCGCGTACGACGGCAACTGCAGGCCAGGATCGAGCTGCTGAAGCAGCACTTCAGTAGCGGTCACGGGCTCGCTCACTCGGTCAGCGTAGACGAGGCTGCTTCCCGCTGTGCCGCTGCCAGCTGTTGTGGGTGTCGGGTGGAAACCAACCAATACGGGACGGGATCGTCCGGGTCATTGAGGGTAATCTCCACTGCAGTTTTGACGTAGGGCCGAAGCACCAGGTGCGCCCGCGCATTTGCCTCCACGCCAGCGCGGCGACGTGTCTCTTCGGCATCGAGCGGCTGACAGCCGGCGATATAGAGGTGCTCAATACTTGCCCTGCCCACCCGAAGCTCACGAGCATCGACGCTGATCAGAATCGACGCCGAAGCGAAGATCGCGCTGGCAACCAGCATGGTGGCGAATGAAGTTCCGAAGCCCCATATCGGGCCTAGATAGGCGCCGACGGCGACCAACACCGATAGGGACAAAAGGCCGGCAAGCATCCACCAGATGACGGGCACGGTGAGCCGCTCACGGAACAGCATGGAGGTAACCTACGCGGCTGGAGATCCAATCCTTACCGCCGCGCCGCCGAGCATCTCCATCCCGGCATTAGGATGCGATCACGGAGCGGCATTGCGTATTGCGGACCGCCGGAGATGAGAGGGCTGAGTCGATGGGACCCATGCAGAAACTGCTCTGGAAGCTCTACGCCGGAGTGATCGGAGCCGTTACCACTATCGCAGCCCAGCGCTTGCTGAAGGCGGCCTGGAAGCTTGTCACAGGCAAGGAACCACCAACGCCGACTGATCCCGATACCCCCGTACTGACAGCGGTGAGCTGGGCGATGGCGAGCGCCGTCGGCGTGGCTGTCAGCCAGCTGCTCGCTCAACGCATGGCGGCGCGGCACTGGGAGAACGAAATAGGTAATGATCAGCCAGAGGGTGGCAAGATCAAAGTGAAGATCTGAATCAAGATCTAAGCCCGTCCGAAGCACCACCTCGCGGCCCGTTCGGGGACGCGAGGTGGTGTTCTGTCCGGACTAACTGCCCCCAATCAGCCCGGTACATCAAGTGCACCTGCCTCGGTACATCGAAATGCACGCCGTCGCGACCCCCGCTCCACACAGCTAGCCGTCCTGGGGACGGCCGCACAATGCGTCCGCGTGCGGTGGCTTAAGCCTAAGTGATCATGCAGCCACACATCTAGTGTCATGCGGCGGGCGTGCGGTCATCCCGCGCAGTCGAAGCAGTAAGTCTCCCCGTTGGGACCTATCTCGGCGATCTGGCTGCGATGCCGCACCAGGAAACAGCTGGCACAGGTAAATTCATCGGACTGACGTGGCAGCACTCGGACGGTCAGCTCTTCATGTGAGAGGTCTGCGCCAGGAAGCTCGAATGCTTCCGCCGCCTCGGCCTCGTCTTCGTCTACCTTCCCGGAGTTCTTATCGTTACGGCGAGTCTTGAGCTCTTCGATGCTGTCTTCATTCAGTTCTTCATCGGTCTTGCGAGGGGCGTCGTAATCGGTCGCCATCTTTGCCTTTCCCGGGCTCAAAAGCCCAGATCATCATCTGATTCGTGCGCAGTCATATCACACGAATCAACCGATATGCGTGCTATGGGTGCTCGCGCCCGCTATAACGCGGTCACGTGTCTAAAATTCCCGCTTCAGAGCGGATTTTGGGCGGCTTGCTGCGGCCTGTCCGCGAGGCCGAGAATCCCCTGAAAAAGGACCCCAAAAATCGGCTTAGTGGGCCGCTTGGCAGAGGGCTGCGCGACCGGGTTCGCGGAGATTCGGGCAGCAATCCATTCGGCACTCATACCAGCCGGTCGTTACAGATCCCACCACTGGCTTATCCGGCTCCTCCTGGCGCGTTGCCGCTGCGCGTTCCAGCATTAGGTCGACCAGCGCACTGACGAATGCTGGATGATCGCCGGCGGTGGCTGCCCGGGCGAAGGCTATGTCACACTCTTCGGCTGTCGCGGCCGCCTCAGTATCCAGGTCGAAGACCACCTCCATGTGGTCGGATACAAAGCCAATTGGCACCACAACCACCGCCGGTACGCCCCGCGCGGCCAGCTCGCGTAGATGATCGTTGATATCCGGCTCCAGCCAAGGCTGGCTGGCCGGACCAGACCGCGAGCAATAAACGAGGTCGCTGGCGTAGGCGCGGCCGCGCTGCTGGGCGATGCGATCGGTCACTTCTGCTGCAACGACCGCGTGCCAGTCGACGTATGCGCCAGTCCGGCTCCGAGGTGGCGGCCCGGCGGTTTCCGCCATGGCGGTTGGGATCGAATGAGTCACAAAGACTAGGCGTGCGTCGTCGGCCCTCTCCCCTAACGTCTCAAGTGCTTTTAGGGATGCGTCGACCGAGGCTTCGACGAAACCTGGGTGGTTGGCATAGTGGCGAATTCGGTCGATGTGAATCTGCGTGCCCTGCGCGGCGTCGTACAGATTCTCGCGATACTGCCGGCAGGAGGAGTAAGACGGATAGGCGCTCGTAACGATGGCAAGCACCCGGCGATGACCATCCCGCTCGATCGCGGGCAGTTCATGACTCAGGTAGGGGTTCCAATTCCGGTTTCCCCAGTACAGCGGCACTTGTATGCCGCGACGGCGCAATTCATTCGTCAATGCCGCCAGCAGCCTGCGACACTGATCGTTGATGGGGCTCCTGCCGCCGAATAGCAGATAGTGTCCGCCGACCTCGGCCAGCCGTTCTGTGGGAATGCCACGACCACGGGTGACGTTCTCCAGGAACGGCATCACGTCCTCCGGGCCCTCTGGCCCGCCGAAGGACACCAGCAGGACAGCTTCATACGGCGCGAGTGCGTGGCCTAGCTGGCTGGCCGATGCGTCATTAGGGATTGCCGAGAGATCACCCACAGGCGTGATCTTTGCGTACGAGGAGAAGGTTCATGGCTGCGGGTCCCGCGGGAGTGCAAGGGAGTCGCTCCCCTTGGTCATAAATACGCACCCGTACCGGCAAGTGCTGTCGGACCGTCGCGCAGTGGCCTTCAGCCTGGCCGGCTTCGTGGCACGGCTGCCCATGTCAATGACGGGCATCGGCATCGTGCTGCTGGTCTCGCTGACCACCGGCTCTTTCGGCCTCGCCGGGTCGCTGACTGCCGCTGCTACGGTGACTGCGGCGGTAGTTGCGCCGCTGTGGGGCCGAGCCACTGATCGGGTCGGCCAGGCTCGGGTCTTGCTCGTCACGGTCTTGATCAACGTGCTGGGCGTGGCAGTCCTGGTCTCGGCAATAGAGCTCAGCTGGCCGCTGCCGGTGAGCTTTGTCGCCGCTGTCGGCATTGGAGTTGGTTTCAGCCTGGCCGGATCCTCGGTTCGGGCGCGATGGACACTCCGGCTGAACGGCTCGCCCTTGCTGCATACTGCGTTCGCCCTCGAGGCCATGTCGGACGAGATCGTGTTCATCATCGGGCCCGTCTTAGTCACCTTCCTCGCCACCGCTCTGCATCCAGCACTTGGAATCAGCGTGAGCGCGGTTATCGGGCTCATCGGTGCTGTGGCCCTGGCTGCTCAGCGCAGCACCCAGCCGCCGACCCGGTGGATCTCAGACGGCCACGAAGGATGGACGCGGATTCCATGGCGCGTCTTACTGCCTGTGGCAATCGCCTGCAGTGCTCTCGGAATGATCTTCGGTGGCATGGAGGTCAATATCGTCGCGTTCGCGAAGGAGGCTGGTGTGCTTCCGTACGCCGGCCTGATCTTGATCGCGTGGTCGTTCGGCTCGCTCGTCGCCGGGGCAGTGACCGGAGCGATCACGTGGCGCGCGTCGCCGGCTCGGCGCTTCCGAGTGGGCGCAACTCTGCTCGCTTTGTCGTTGTTGCCCCTCCCGTTTATCAGCCACCCGCTGGGCGTTGCAACGTTGCTCATCCTCAGCGGCATGGCTATTGCCCCAACGTTGATCGCATCCGTTGGGGTCACCCAATCGGCGGTCGACCAGAGCCGGCTGACGGAGGCGCTTGCGTGGAGTTCCACCGGGTTGGCCGGGGGCGTCGCGATCGGTGCGGCCGCGGTGGGCCATGTCATCGATAGTTGGGGAGCACAAGCCGGCTTCGTTGCGGTTGCGATTGCTGGGCTGTTGCTGACACTGAGCGTGCTCTTCGTTCGTGGGCCGCACGGGAGCATCGAACCGACTCCTCACCCGGTGGCCATGCCAGTAGCTAGTCCAGAGTTGACAGATACACCTGCAACTGACTCATCGCATCCGCAGGTCGGAACCCGCAGCTGATGATCTTCTCCAAACTGAGCACGCTGTGCCGGGGACGAGGTGCGAGCGCCTTGCCGACTGTATACTGCGCGGTCCTCACGTTCTGTACCGAGGCGGGGTCGCGGTCACGGGCGGCGAACACCGCCCGCGCGATGTCGGCCCAGGTCATAGGCTCGCCGTCGTTGCTGACGTTGTAGGTCCCGTACGGCGCTTCCACTTGGAGCAAATGGGTGATCGCGCGGCTGAGTTCAGCCGTAAAGGTGAGTCGGCCGAATTGATCATCGACGACCTCCGGATTGCTGCCGCTATCGGCGAGGGAGGCCATAGTTCTGACGAAGTTGCGGCCCTCGCCGATCACCCAGCTGGTCCGGAGCACATAGTGGGCGGGCAATGATCCGACCACGGCGTCACCGGCTGCTTTCGTCTGCCCATAGACGCCGAGCGGTGAGAAGGTTTCATTCTCGGTGTGCAACTGCTCCGAGCCGTCAAAGACGTAATCGGATGAAATATGTACCAAGGTGAAGTGGTGCTGCCGCGCCGCCTCCACCAATGTGGCAACGCCGCCGACATTGACCGCCCACGCGTCACGCCGGCCAGCCTTCGTCTCGGCTGCATCGACCTTTGTATAACCTGCCGCGTTGATCACGACGCCGTACCCCGCAAAGTCAAAGCTCTTGATCGACTCCGGGCTTGCCAGATCCAGCGTGTCCCGAGTGATCGGGGCGGCCGCTGGAAGCGCCTTGCTCAATGCACGCCCTAGCTGCCCCGCCGCCCCGATGATCAAGATCTTCTTGGGCTCGACGGGCGTCACGTCGGCGAGTCTCGGATGAGCCCTGTCGGCATCGGAAAGCTCGGCCTGCTCCAGTGGGATCGGCCAGTTGATCGCCAGTGTCTCGTCTGCAAGATTGACGAACGTGTAGGACTCCCTGGCTGCGGGCGTCCAATGATCGTTGACCAGATAGGAATACGACGTCTGCTCAGTCAGAGTCTGATAGGCATTCCCGACGCCACGTGGTACGAAGATCGCTGTTTCGGGGCCTATCTCCAGGGTGAAGCAGCGACCGAAGCCATCACCAGCACGCAGATCGACCCAGACGCCGAAGATCCGCCCGGTCGCCAGCGAGACCAACTTGTCCCACGGTTCGGCGTGAATGCCCCGGGTCGCGCCCGCTCGATTGTTGAACGAGATGTTGTTTTGCACCGGCGTGAAATCTGGCAGCCCGAGCTCGACCATCTTCTCCCGCTGCCAGTTCTCCTTGAACCAGCCGCGATTGTCGGCTCGGATATCCAAGGAGACAAGCAGTAGACCCGGAATGGGAGCTTGAGTAATTGCCAGTTCGGCCATCGCTTACTGGCCCTGGCGGGCGTACTCTGCCTCAGTCTGAGTCTTCTGCGGCCGCCACCACGCTTCGTTAGCCTGATACCACGCGATCGTGGCAGCGAGGCCGGCGTCGAAGTCGGAGAAGACCGGGTGCCAACCCAGTTCCATCCTGATCTTGGTCGAGTCGATCGCATAGCGGAGATCATGGCCGGCACGGTCGGTCACTTCATCGTAGGCATCACGCGGTCGTCCGAGTAGCTCCAAGATCGTTTCGACGACCTGCTTGTTGTTGCGCTCGCCATCGGCGCCGATCAGGTACGTCTCGCCGATCTTGCCTTCAGTCATGATCAACAGCACGGCCGAGCTGTGATCATCGACATGAATCCAATCCCGAACGTTGAGCCCCGCCCCGTACAGCTTGGGCCGACCGCCATCCAAGATGTTGGTGATCTGCCGCGGAATGAACTTCTCAACGTGCTGGTACGGCCCGTAATTGTTCGAACAGTTGCTGAGCGTGGCCTGCATGTCGAAGGACCGCACCCAGGCGCGCACCAGATGATCCGACCCTGCCTTGGTGGCCGAATAGGGGCTGGACGGGTTGTAGGGAGTTGTCTCGGTGAAGCGTTCCGGGTCGTCGAGCTGAAGGTCGCCATAGACCTCATCTGTGGAGATGTGGTGGTACCGGGTGCCGTACCGGCGCACCGCCTCCAGCAGCGTGTAGGTACCCACCAGGTTCGTGGTAATGAACACCGATGGGTCGCGCAGCGAGTTGTCATTGTGCGACTCCGCGGCGAAGTGCACCACGAGATCATGGCCACGCACCAATTCGTGCACCAGACTCGCGTTGCAGATGTCGCCGCGAACGAATCTGAAACGATTCTTTGGCAAACCGTCGAGAGACTGCCGATTCCCGGCATAGGTGAGCTTGTCGAGCACCGTAACGGATGAGTCTGTGTGGTTGAGCAGATAGCGAACGAAGTTGGATCCGATGAATCCTGCCCCGCCAGTCACCAGATATTTCGTCATGCGTGTCATCCTAGGGATGCGCCGATCGTGCGTTACGGCAGTGTCCAGGAGCTCATTCTGCGAGACTGAGCGCCATGCGAGGCATCATTCTGGCCGGCGGCTCCGGCACCAGATTGCACCCAGTGACGCTAGGGGTGAGCAAGCAACTAGTTCCGGTCTACGACAAGCCGATGATCTACTACCCGCTGTCAACGTTGATCTTCGCCGGGATCCGGGACGTGCTAGTGATCACGACGCCGCACGATGCATCCGCCTTTCGCCGCTTGTTGGGAGATGGCTCGCAGTTTGGCATCTCGATCAGCTACGCCGAACAACCTTCCCCGGATGGGCTTGCCCAGGCATTTGTGATCGGGGCTGACTTCATCGGTTCGGAAAAAGTCGCCCTCGTACTAGGTGACAACATCTTCTACGGGCCAGGTCTTGGCACTCAGTTGCAACGCTTCACCGACGTAGAAGGCGGAGCCGTTTTCGCGTACTGGGTGGCAGAACCTCAGGCATATGGGGTGGTCGAATTCGACGCCGAGGGCCGGGCAATCTCACTGGAGGAGAAACCCGCACACCCACGGTCGAACTACGCCGTTCCCGGCCTCTACTTCTACGACGACGACGTGGTCGACATCGCGGCTCAACTGCGGCCGTCTGATCGCGGTGAATACGAGATCACCGACGTAAATCGGCGCTATCTCGAGGCGGGAAAGCTGCAGGTCGGCGTACTCCCCCGCGGTACGGCGTGGTTGGACACGGGGACCTTCGAGTCGATGAACGATGCCAGCAACTTCGTTCGTACTATCGAGGCTCGGCAGGGACTCAAGATCGGCGCTCCCGAGGAGGCGGCCTGGCGGCAGGGCTTTCTGACCGATGAAGAGCTCGAGCAACGAGCGAACGCGCTCCTGAAGTCTGGTTACGGCACCTACCTTGCCGACATCCTGCTGCGGAGGCGGCAGAGTGCGATGAACGTGGTGCGGTGAGCCGCGCCGCTGAGGCTGAGACTCCGCAGAGAGATTCAGCGGCGGCCGCGGCGCGCCCTCAAATAGTCGGCGACCACATACTCCCCGAGCCGAGAGATATCCGGGGTGAACACCCGACCGCCGGCACGGCGGGCTAGCGCATCGACAAAGCGGGCCAGACCGGGATCCTCGCCGAGCATGAAGGTGTTGATCGTCGCCCCATAGCGGCTGAGTTCGTCCACCTCCGCAATCGTGACTCGGATGGTCTCTGAAGTCGGCGGCCACTGGAAGTAGGCATCTCCACCACCAGTCAAATGCGCGGTCGGCTCCCCATCGGTCACGATCAGCACCACTGGCTCGGCGTCCGGGTGCCGTCGTACATGACGCAATGCCAGCATCAACGCATGCTGCAGATTGGTGCCCTGTACCCACTCCGGCTCGGCCTCGGCCAGCTGGACAGGCGTCAGCCGACGAGCAAGCCGGTTGAACCCGATGACCTGCAGGGCGTCTTGCCGAAACCGAGTCTCTATGAGGTGGTTGAGCGCCAGTGCCGTTTGCTTCATGGGTCCCCAGCGCCCGTCATGCACCATGGAAAATGAGAGGTCGACACACAGCGCTACGGCGGCGCTGATCCGCCGCTCGGTCTCGGTGACCTCGAAATCACCGACCTCCAACGCGACACCGCCCGGGCCCAACCCAGACCTGCGCAAGGCGTTGGACACCGTGCGAGGGGCGTCGATCGGAAGCTCATCGCCGAATATCCAGGCACGGGTCAGGCCGGTGGGCTCATCAGCTGCGCCAGTCTGATGATCATCGTGATCTCCCTGTCCTGACGCGTCGAGTTGAGAAAAAACCCGCCGCAACGCAGTCTGTCCTAGGCGCCGGACCGCACGCGGTGTTAACCGCATTCCATCGTCGCCTCGCGTCAGGTAACCCTGCTGCTCCAGCTCTCGCTCCAGCTCGCGGAGCGCCTGCATGTCGCTCAGCGCCTCACGGCCAAGATGCTTGGCCAACAAGTCGATGTCCACATCGTCGAGGGTAGAAACCTGATCACCTTGGGATAGCTGGTCCTCCAGCTGTTCAAGATCGGCAAGATCGGCAACCGCCTCCACCGCAGCGCTGTAGTTGAGCGGCTCACCACCCGGGCGCATATTCGCGGGCAGATCCCGATCAAGGTCGGGTCGCAATGCGCGCAGATTGTCGGCCAGCTGGGCCATCTCAGCAGCAAGATCGGCATCGGCCAATACATGACTCATCAGCTGACCAAGCTGCTCTCGCTGCTCAGGGCTAAGCGAAGCCATCAGCCTCATGCCAGCGGCCTCCCGCCGCGCCAGCGCGTCAATCAGCTCCTCGATTGTCTCTGGCTGTTCGGGAAAGAACTCGCCATGGCGCTCCATGAACTCAGCGAACTGGTCGGTCGTATCTTCCTGCCGCGCATGCGCTGCCAGGAGCGCGTTGAGATCGGCCAGCATGTCCTTGACGCGCTGCATGGCCTCAGCATCCGGCGACTCAAGTGCCTGCTTAATGCCAGCGAACTGGGCATCCAGAACCTCGCGCTGCAGCATGTTCTTGATCGCCTCGAAGATCTCGCGCGCTTCCTCAGAACGCCACGCGTAGTGATCAAGAGCGCGAATAGCGCCCGCTACATCGTCGGGCACCGTATCTAGTTCCAGCTCCGCCAGTCGGGCATCGGCTGAGTCAGTGGCTGCCAACGTCTCACGCTCAGCAGCAAGCGCCTGATCGAGAGCCGCTCGAACTTGATCGAGTACGCCGCCGAGGTCCCCGCGGCGCCGCGTCTGCGCACGCAGCTTTCTGACCTTCTCGGCCAGCCGCTCTAGGCCACCGCGACCATCGATACCGCGACGCATCAGATCTCGCAACGCATCGCGTACGGTGCCCGCCGAGAGCACATCCTGACCGATCCGGTCGATGGCCTCGCGTACGTCGAACGGTGGCTTCAGCGGATCCGGCCCACCGCGCCAAGCTCCGTAGCGGTAACGGTGGTGGGCTCGGTCCGGCCGGTCCCCGTCGCCGCGATCATGACCGCTGCTATCAGAACCCATGATTACGTCCTGTCAGGCTGCTCCATAGATCGCCCGTCCATTGACGATCTCCTTCTCAATCCGGCGGGTTAGATGCAATCCCTCCAAAGCGAATTCTGCAGCGGCCGCAACTTGCCCACGACCGGCCGCATCCTCGTATCCGAGCCGGTTCAGCACCTTGAACAATCCCGGCACGGCACCAAGTTGCGCCAACAGATCTGAGGCCAGGACCAAGTCGCCGGTTTCCACGACTCCGCCCTGGGCAAAAACCTGGGTGAAGCCAGACAGATCCAGACCTGATAGCCGATCCCGGAACGTCGCCGCTGTGGCAAGCCGCAGCAGATGTTCGAGGATCGCCCGTTCCCGGCCCTCTTCCCCCATCTCAAACTCGATCTTGCCGAGCAGTGTAGGCAGCACCACGGCCAGATCACAGATCCGTGCCACAGCCGTTTCATGATCACGATTACGCGCCGCCCGCCGCAGCGCTGAAGCGGCAACGCCCTCGGCAGCGGCAATCGCGAAGCGGGCGGAGACACCCGAACGCTGATCAACAGAGCT
>DATDKX010000007.1:0-2331 GCA_036519615.1 Propionibacteriaceae bacterium | reverse complement strand
GTTTCGGCGGCGGGGGTGACGTAGCACCTGGGCAAACCGCGTACGGCACCGAGATCGTTCGTGATGTTGGCCTGTTGCTGCTCGCCGCGTGGCTGATGTGGCAACCGCGTAGCCGATTCTCGCTTGATCGCCTTACCACTGGACACCTGACGGACGCATCGCGGTGAACAGTGCCAAGAAGGTAGAAGGGGCCAATCAGGTGGGTGGGACAAGAAGGTGAGCAGTCCGAAGAATATGAATGCCCGCGAGCGCGCCCGGCTCGCTGCCGAGCAGGCCGCGGCTCGAAAACGCGACCGGCGGATCTTGATCATGGTTATCGCTGCGTTCGTGGTGATCGTGGTGGCCGGCGGGATCGCATTCCAGGCCTGGCGCACCAGCCGAGCACCATCCTCCGTATCGTCAGCGTCGGCCTCGGCAAGCCCGGTCACCGTCACCAATGGACGCCCGATTCCACTCGGCTCGGCCGAGGCCCCGGTCACGATCACCCTGTACGAGGACTTCCACTGCCCGCACTGCGCCGAGTTCGAGGAACAGTTCGGATCGATCATTACGCAAGCACAGGAAGCTGGATCCGCTCGGGTTGAGCTCTATCCCATGGCGTTCATCGACGAGGGTTCTCTGACTGCAGCGAATGCGATGGCATGCGCGGCCGAGGCTGGCTTCGGTCAGCCTTACTACCTGGGGCTGTTTGCCAACCACACGTTGCAATGGAGTGATCCGCAATTGATCGATCTCGCAACCAAGGTGGGCGGATCGCCCACCGAGGCGTTCCAAACCTGTGTCACGCGGCGAGCGCATGCCGACTGGGTGACCTCGATGAACGCGGCCGCGGATACCAACGGCGTCGATCAGACACCGACCATGTTGATCAATGGCAAGGAAGTTGATATTGCAACGCTGACACCTGAGGCGCTTAAGACAATGATCAACGACGCGGCTCAGAAGTAACAAGCTGAAGATGAGCTCCGCGTGGAGCGAGGGCAGCGAGCGGAGCAATCAGACTCGGATCGCGCCGCGCGCTGTGCTGAGGAGGAGGGAGGGGACGTGCTTTTTGTTCCCGAGCGACGACGAAGTAGGCGCGCTCCATGGCGCGATCCGCGCGGAGCGAGCGCAGCGAGCGGAGCAATCAACAGAACCCTGGGCTAACGTAGGTCCCCGGATTGCGAGCGAAAGCGGAGAGATGATGGGCCCGATGAGGACGGCCTGGTGAGGAGCACCTGGGCGCACGTCGTCTTATCCATCCCGAGCCCCAGTACCAATATCTGGCACATTGGCCCGTTGCCAATTCGCGCGTACGCGCTGTGCATCATCGCGGGCATCATCGTCGCAATGATCATCGCGACGCGTCGCTGGCGCGCCCGGGGTGGCACTGCCGACAGCATGGAGCTGATGGTCGTGGTCGGCGTGCCGTTCGGTATCGTCGGCGCGCGGCTCTATCACGTGATTACCGATTACCAGCTCTACTTCGGACCAGGTCGGCACCCGCTGAATGCGTTGAAGATCTGGGAAGGTGGCCTCGGTGTCTGGGGAGCCATCGCGTTTGGCGTTCTCGGTGGCTATCTGGTGGCCCGGCGTCGCAGGATCGCCTTTCCCGCCGTACTCGATGCGATAGCGCCGGCCATCCTCGTGGCACAAGCCATCGGCCGGCTGGGTAACTGGTTCAACCAGGAGCTGTTCGGCCGCCCAACCACATTGCCCTGGGCACTGCAGATCGCGCCGCAGTACCGCCCCGAGGGCTACGAGCAGTTCGCGACGTTTCACCCGACGTTTCTGTACGAGATGCTGTGGGATCTCGCAGCCGCAGCTCTTTTGGTATGGCTCGATCGTCGGTTCCGACTCGGCCACGGCAAAGTATTTGCGCTCTACGTGTTGCTGTATACGGGCGGTAGGTTCTGGATCGAAGCACTCCGGATCGACACCGTCAACGAGATCGGCGGATTCAGGCTCAACAACTACACAGCGCTCATAGGCTTCATCACCGCGCTCGTCTGGCTGATTTGGCTAATCCGCAACAGGCCCGGCCGCGAAGAAGTGGTCGAGGGAATCGGGCTGTCAGCTGTGGAATCTGTCGAGGAGCACGGCATTATCGAGACAGCATCCACTGACGATCCGATTGAGACAGACAATTTGTCGGACAGCCAATCGGCGGGCCAGGCGCCAACCAAGGACTCGACTGCGACGTCGTAGCACGCGGCAGTTTTCACGTTCCGTGATCCCTGCTGTGTGCGTTACCCTTTCCATCAACTTTGGGCCAATGTTGTCCTGCAAGCTCTGTAGTGTGCACGTTTGCTCGGGAGCCGTGCCGCTCAGCCGTGACCGCGGCAGAGAACC
>DATDKX010000006.1:0-5242 GCA_036519615.1 Propionibacteriaceae bacterium | reverse complement strand
AGAGGATCCACTTTGTAGCGACATCGGCTACCCGCGATGTCAAGAACCGCGAAACCTTCTTTGCTGGCATCAAAGAGCGTCTCGGAGTCTTGCCGGATGTGATCAGTGGTGAGACCGAGGCGCGACTGTCGTTCATCGGCGCTCTGAGCCGGGTGAGCCCGGAAAGAGAACCTGTCCTCGTCATGGACATCGGAGGCGGCTCAACGGAGCTGATCACCGGCAGCAGCAACGGCGACATGCAGGGCGCGATATCCCTCGACATTGGATCGGTGCGTGTCACCGAACGCTTCCTCAAACAAAATCCGGTCGCGGCTGATGATCTTGAACGCGCCATCGCGTACGTGGATGGCCTGCTGGCGCACAGCGGCGTGGACTTCGGCTCAATCGGTAGCTGGATCGGGGTCGCGGGCACCGCAACAACGCTGGCTGGCGTATATCTGGAGCTGGAGCGCTACGACCGCGAGCGAGTGCACGGGTCCAGAATCCCGCTGCCGGCGATAGCGGAGCTGCTGCACCGACTGGCTGCAATGACTGTTGAGGAGATCCGGGCACTTCCATCAATGCATCCAGGACGGGCTGATGTGATCACTGGGGGAGCGCTGGTGGAGTCGCGGATAGCGGCGCGCGTGAATGTGGACAACTTGATCGTCAGCGAATCGGACATTCTCGATGGGATTGCCCTGGAGCTCATGGACCGGTGACAGAATGCCGCGATGACCTCTCTCGCCATCACGGTCGTCGGACATGACCGCCCGGGCATCATCGCGCAGGCTGCGGAGGTGTTGTCAGGATGCGGCATGAACCTCGAGGACTCCTCGATGACGCTCTTGCGTGGTCACTTCGCAATGACGCTGATCTGCGCTGGCGACGCTGACGCTGCACAGGTCGAGGCCGCATTGCAACCACTGGTGAACGGCTCGCTGGACGTCACCGTACGAGAAGTGCCGGAGGAGCCCGACCTGCCGACGCTGGGATCGACCTACCTGGTAACGGTTCATGGTGCCGACAGACTCGGGATTGTGGCGCGGTTGGCTGCCGTGATCGCGGACGCCGGCGGCAACATCACCGACCTCAGCACCCGACTCTCAGGCACGCTTTACGTGCTGTTGGCCGAAGTCGATATACCTCAATCGACCGACATCGAGGCGCTTCAGGCCCGGCTCGCAGATGTTTCAGCGGAGCTTGGAGTGGATTGCACACTGCGGTTGCTTGAGAACGATCAGCTGTGAATCTCACGTTGCCCAGGCTGCCGGAAGGGCAAGTGCTCGATGTCGTCCGAGCTCCCAGCCGTGTGCTATCTGCCTCAGGCTTGCAGGTCGATCCCAGCGACCCAGTGATTGTCCAGCTCTGTGCCGATCTCGTTGCGACGATGCGGATTTCACCCGGCTGCGTTGGGCTTGCCGCACCACAGGTCGGGGTGGCCGCGCAGGTCTTTTGCGTTGACGTCTCAGGCCATCCCAAGGCCCGGACAGGCCACGGCCTGATCGTGTTGGCGAACGCTGAAATTGTGGAAGCCAGTCGCAACGAGAAGGGCCGAGAAGGCTGCATGTCTGTGCCAGATTTCACCGGTGACGTTAAGCGGGCGACCAAGATCACCGTGGTCGGCCAGCTGCCCTTGAGCGGCGAGCGGGTGCTCATCACAACGGATGCCTTCGAAGCGCGCGCTCTACAACACGAGATCGATCACTGCAATGGCATGCTCTTCCTCGACCGAGTGACTGGTGCACACGCCGTCTATCCGCGGAAGGTCCATCTCGAACCGAGAGACCCTTTGGCCCCGTGACGCCGCGACAGTCGGCAGCCGGCATCGGATGTGGTTAGGGGAGTCCGGCAGCGCAGGTAAGGTCGGGCATCGATGAATGGTCCGGCAGCTGGTCGCCGGCCGTTACGGCCTGGCGCCAATCGCCCCAAAGCTCTGCGCTATGTCGTGCCTGAAGGGGGCCGCGGCCCAGCCGAGAGCGGCCGGTGGCGAACCCTGACGAGCGTGCTGGCGCGGCACGCCGCCCGAGTGCGCTCCCGCCGGGCTCTGTTGATCGACCTGGGGAAGGCCTTGCTGCTCACCCTGTTGGCCGCCCTCGCCGCGGCGCCGCTCGCAGCGGTTTGGGGAATCAGCCATGCCCAGGTCGACGACTACCTTGGGCCGCATCGGGTGAATTTCGCCAGCAACTTCGGTGGAGAGGTCGAAGTCAATCTTGGACCGATCGGAAACGCCTACCTTGCCAGCCCGGTACGTCCGATTGGCCTCACCATCACCGTGGGTGGGGTAAGTGCAGCCTCAGCAAATCTCGGCTCGCTTTTTTCAGAGCAAACGCTCGCGGCGTACACCAGCCTGTATACCGAGCCCAGAGAGGCGATCTCGGGCATCGTCGAGCGTTTGGCCCACGACGCGGTCTGGGAAGGGCTCAAAGCGGAGGCTGTTTTACTGCTGGGCGTTGCGATCTGGCGGCTTCGACGTCAGCTGCTGCCACCGTGGATCATCAGCCGGGTCACGACGCGCCGGGCCGTGGCCGTCTACGTCATTGTCGTCGCGCTCGTCGTCGGCTCCATCCTCGTACCTCAGAAACCCAAGGATCCCCGTTATCCGGTATCGATTGCCGACGGCGGCCGTTTCTCCTCGCTGACGGTGGACAGCGTGCTGCTGGCAGACGTACTAGATCGCGGTATCAAGGGCGTCAAACTGCTCAGTGCACGCCAGCAGCAAGCAGTGAAGAACTACGTGGACACTGCAGCAGTCAGCTTGTCGGAACAGCTGGATGCCCTCCCGAAGCCCAACTCTGACGAATCGATGATTCTGGGTTTCAGTGACCTGCACTGCAATCAGGCAATGACAGAGCTGATCTCCCGGCTAGCTCGAGGGACCGAGCCTTCTGCGGTGCTGAGCTCTGGCGATGACACGGTCAATGGAACTGCTGCCGAGCGGGGTTGCATCCGACGGGAGACCGCCATTTCAAGCGGCGTGCCGTTCCTGGTAGCGACCGGGAATCACGACTCCAATATCACCGAGGCTCAGATGAGGGCTGCGGGCATGACCGTGCTCGATGGCCAAGTGGTTGAAACGGCCGGGCTAAGTGTGCTCGGCGACGATGACCCTGAGCACAACATCCCCTTTAGTGTCGACCGGACCAAGGACCGGCCCGAAAGCGAAGAACAGCTGGCGCAACGGCTTGTTGATCTTGCCGGCAACAAGCACACCGACGTGCTGCTGGTGCATCAGCCCGCTGCTGCGCGGGTGATCATGGACGCGTCGAATCCGCCCGCCTCGCTGGTCCTGTGGGGTCACTATCATGCGCAGTCCGGGCCGCGGGTGATCATGCACGAGGATGGATCGTGGACCGTCGGCATGCAAGAGGGCACCGCGGGGGGTGTCAGAGAGCCGACGTTCACGTCGTTCAGTACGCCCTTCTCGACCCCGCTTATCAGTGCGGATGTGTACTTCTACTTCCGTGATAAGGCCACTGGTCTGATCACGGGCGTGCAGCCGGTGCACTTCCTGCCGAATGCGAAGGTTGTGATCGAGGACCGCATTGCGACTGGAGACCTCGGCAAACTGCCGTTGGAGACGCGGATCAAACTGGGCGGCGCGTCCGCGAATACCACTGTCGAACCCTCACGCTGAACGCAATCGACGGTTAGGATCGCACCGGCCGTTGGATCGCTGGCCCCCGTAGCCCAAATGGCAGAGGCAAGCGGCTTAAACCCGCTCCAGCATGGGTTCGAATCCCATCGGGGGCACGGATTGGATTGCGTCGCTCGCCAAGCTCGCTCGGCGCGGATCGCGCTTTGTAGCCGCCTACTTCGTCGTCGCTCGCCGACGAAAAGCGTGTCGGCTCCTCCTCCTCAGCACGGCGGCGCGCGATCCGGGGTTGGATTGCCTCATTCGCCAAGGCCGCTCGGCGCGGATCGCGCCGGCAAGCCGCCTGTCGTCGCCTGCGCCAGCCGTCTCCAGACGGCAGACGCGGGTCATTTCTCCGAAGACGAACTCGTTAGCCGTCTTGAGGCGGGAATGTAGGCAAACGCATCGAAGCGGAGTCGGACAGACATCACAGCTTCTTCAAAGCCTGGAAGAAAGGCCTTGACTCCTTCGTTCACCTAAACTGATTCCAGTGCGCCAACCGAGGCGCCTAATCAGGAGGACATATACATGTTGCGCAGTTCGAACCCGATCCTCTCTAAGCAGGACGCGTTCACACCCGCAGCACCGCAGTACAACCAGAACCCCTACAACCAGCCGCAAACCGGCTACGCGCCGTACCCGACTCCGGGATACCCGCAGGCACCGGTTGAGCCGCTCGAAGGTCGGATGACCTTTGACGACGTCGTCACTAAGACGGCGCTCACCATGGGCGTGCTCATCATCGCGGCCGCCTTGGCTTGGATGTTCGTACCGGATGCGCTCTACTTCCCGGCGTTGATCGCCTCCGGATTGATCGGCTTCATTGTCGTCATGTTCGTGGCGTTCCGGCGGAGGGTGCAACCGGGACTCGTGCTCCTCTACGCCGCCATTGAAGGCGTCTTCATTGGCATGATCAGCAAAGTCTTCGAGAACCTCTACGAAGGCATCGTGGTCCAGGCTGTGATCGGCACGTTCGCGGCAGCAGCCGTGACCTTGGCGGCATACAAGTTCTTCAACATTCGAGTTACACCAAAGTTCCGGAAGGTCGTGATCATCGCGACGATCGCCTTTGCGGTCGCCCTGCTGATCAACTTCCTGCTCTCGCTCTTCGGCGTCAATCTGGGATTGCGTGACAGTGGCGGTGCGATCAGCATGCTGGCTGTGGTCTTCTCGCTGATCGGCGCGACGCTCGCGGTGCTCAACCTGGTGCTGGACTTCGACTACATCGAGCAGGGTGTCGCCATGGGCGCGCCGGCAAGTGAGTCGTGGCGCGGTGCCTTCGGGCTGACCGTCACGATGGTCTGGCTGTACATCGAGATCTTGCGGCTGCTGTCCTACATACGCAGGTAGCCAGCAAGATCGTAGGTGATCCGCCCCCCGATCACTCACAAGCTGAGGGCCGCGCTTCCAACCGGAAGCTGCGGCCCTCACTCGCTTTCTCCCCCGTAGAGTCGTGAGCGTGGAGTACGTCAACTCGCTGATAGAGCTCGTCGGCCATACGCCGCTGCTCAGACTCTCTCGGGTCATCGGTGGGGCCAAGCCACTGATCCTGGCCAAGGTCGAGTACCTCAATCCGGGCGGTTCGGTCAAGGATCGGATTGCGCTGAAAATGATCGAGGCCGCCGAGCG
>DATDKX010000005.1:0-3707 GCA_036519615.1 Propionibacteriaceae bacterium | reverse complement strand
GGTGCCCCCGCGTCGGTATGCAGCGATCACCTCTTCGATGCGTGGTCCCCATCCGGAACGTCCGGGGATTTTCGCTAGAGGCCACTTCGGGTTCCCCACTAGAAGTGCTGAATCGGTTTAGGAAACCTTTGCTCTATCCCTTGAGCTATGGGGGCTGACTTGGGAAAACACTAGTGGCCGCGCCACACACTTTCGCAATTATGGCGGGCAGACCGATCGTTAGCGGCTGTCGCACAAGTTGGCCTTCAGCGAGCCAGGTTTTTCATGTCGTCGACAAGCCTCGGGAGCCCTTGAAGGAACGAGTGCTCCGACCCGTCGATTGGCCGAGCGGTCGCCGCCGGTAGATGCTCTTGGTAGTAGCCCAGGTGCGCGAACGGCACCTCCGGGTCATCACGACTGTGATACAGGAAGATCGTCGATGTGGGCAGCCTCAAGCCAACGTCATTGGGCACCGCGCCCTGAATGAACAGGACCGGTTGGGCCTCGAGGTGTGTTGTCACCGTGCAGAGTCTCCGTGACTTTCAACGATCGGACAAGCGTCGCAAGGGCCGGTGCGACCGCGGGCCGCGCGGTCACTTCAAGTCGCCGCAGCGCGGAGGCAGGGCTGGTCGTGGGTGAACGGGGTCGAGATGGTGAGTCGAGCACCCGGTTCGGGATGGGCCGGGTCTATCTGGATGCGACGGCCGAAGCTCGGCGACGGGGGAAATGGTGAGCGGGGCGCTGGGACCGCACGGCTGGATACAAGCCGCCAACTTCATAGTCACCGGATGTTTGTACAGCGCTCTCGCTGTCGGACTGTGGCGGTCCGGGCGCCTCGTGCTCCGCAGGCACCGCGGCCACCATGCTCACCGCGTTCGGCCTCGCCAGCGCAGTGTTCAACCAAGCATCCGCCGTCGTCGCTAACGGCGGCCTCTACGGTCTGATCGGTCCGGTCGTCCATGGTCCGTCCGCTCGGCACCCCGCCATTCCGCGGCAAACCCGACCGGTCAACGCCCGGTGGCTGGCGTTGGGCTGGCGGTGTGATCATCGGTCGCAGAACGGTTCAGGCGCTGGCCGGATGGGTAATGCTCGCCGCAGAATGTGTCGCAGGCCGGGTTGGGCGAAATTGTAAACGAGGATGCTTTGAGATGTTGATCATCGGCTTCGGTGTAACCGAGATTCTGCTGTCGACGCTGGTGTTCACATGTGAGACCTGCGGCAACCACGGCGCCCATCAGCTGACCAAGCAGAACCGCAGGTTCTCACTTTTCTTCATTCCGCTGTTCTCGGTCGGTACGAAATATCTCGACAGCTGTACTGCTTGTGGGCGGATCATCGAGGTCAGCAAGGTGCAGGCGGAGGCAGCGGCCCGGCAGGTCGGCCCGGACCTGAGGTGATTCGGCTAAGGCTTCACTTCACCTCAAGGCCGGCTGATCAACGCCCGGCACGAGCTCCCAGCCAATCTCGATGTAGGCATCGGCCAGCACGTCTGAAGCACAACGGTTCAAGATTCATTAATTCCTACTGGGACGTGGGTTGACCGGTCCGGTGCTCGCGCGCTCGGCGAGAGGCGGCGTAGGAGAACCTGCGTAGTTGAGCAGCCCAGTGGTAGGTCTCCAGGCCCGGCACGACGTTCAGGACCGGGTCAAAGGACAGATCGAGGTCATGACCACGGTAGGTCGTCTGCGTTACCTCCAGTGTTCCGAATGGCAGCCACGGTCCCGTCGGCCTGGCGTAGGCCAGCTCGTACTGTCGCGGACTGTCAGCGGTCGGAATCGCTGCCAGCAGCAGGGGGCCAGCCGGGGTCCTGTAAGGAAACAGCGATGTGTAGGCGCGCAGACCATGCCGGCGTGTCGGCAATAGCACATATCGGCCGAGGACTCCTGTTCCGGTCGTCGCCAAAAGCACATCACCGAACTGGCCAGCTTGCGTGGCGATCCGCAGTGCCATACCCAGGATGTCTGGGCGGGGAGCGGGCAACCCCAGGGATCGGGACAAGCGAACCGCGACGTGGTTGGTGCCTGCCTCATCAAGCCAGGGAACACCAGTCCCGACGACGCCGGCTCGACCGATCAGGCCCTCCAGGACCTCACCTCGAGGATGCAGCGCTTTCCTGCCGCGAGCCTTGCCGAGCAGGAAAAACGCTCCCCCCAGAGCCCTGCCGACAAACGTCGCCAGCATCTCTCCGAGGCACCTGAGCGGGTCCGTCACGTCACAGCTCCTTCGAGGTGTTGGAATTTGTCGAAGCCGCGCCGGCACGCGGGCGTCAAGGCTTTAAGGAAGTGTCGCCCTTCACTGGCTGCGCCGCACCCCACATAGGCCCCAAGGTCCGGACATCTAAGACCCAACAGCCCGGAGACGGGTCAATTTTGCCTGATCCGGTAGGCCTCGGCCTACGACACCGATGATCGGCTTGAAATCAGGGTGAGGATGACCGACAACACCACCGATTACGATCGATGCCAGGCAGCCGATGCGGGAGGCTCTGGGTCGACGCCTTCCGTGAATAGCAACGGTGCCGCGCCCTGAGGGACGCGGCACCATCGTTCATGTCTGCAACTGATGATCAGGCCTGTGGGCCCTGCTCATCGCGCGCAGTGTTGAGCGTCGAGCTCAGGCGTCGTTGCGCTCACGGCTGCCGGCCTTGGCCAGGCCCCGGCTGATCATGTAGCCGATGCTCAATAGGGTCACATACAGCCACGCGCTACGGGCACCGAAGCCCTGGCCGTCATCGCCGTTGTCTGTGACCGCAGCGGCGATCAGCACGCCAAGCACGCTGAGGACGAAGACGATGAGTTCCGTGGTCTTGAACGCAGACTTGGTCTCGGTGGTCTTGACGACAGACTTGGTCTCGGTGGTGTGACTAGGTGCGTCCGCGTCCGCCATGTATCCGGGCGTGTTCGTGGTCGAGTCGGTGGTGGTCATTGGGGGAACTTCCAATCTGATAGAGATGCGGTGGGCCATCAAGCCCTTTCCGCGGCCGGGGCAAATCGGTTCGCCTCACCGGCTGGGTGCGCCTGTTTGTTCAAGCGCGTTTACTTTGTAAACCATACGGGCTCGGGACTTCAATGTCGAATCGCGGGCCGATATGGCTCGGATCATCATTCGTTGCGACCAGTGATCCCATAGGTCCGGTGTCGTTGCAGACGCCGCCGGAACACTACGTTTTATGGCCGTCACTGCGAGAAGGTGAAAGGCTGCGCGAATGGACTTCACCTCTCTCGGCCGTACCGGCCTTCAAGTCTCCCGACTCTGTCTCGGCACGATGAACTTCGGGCCCAGAACCTCGGAGGAAGACGCACACGCCATCATGGACGTCGCCCATGACGTGGGGATTAACTTCTTCGACACCGCCAACCGCTACGGTAGCGAGCCGGGCGAGACCGAAACCATCGTCGGCAACTGGTTCGCCACTGGCGACGGCCGGCGGGAGCGGACCGTCATTGCCACCAAGGTCTACGGCGAGATGGGGAGTTGGCCGAACGAGGGCAAGTTGTCAGCGCTAAACATTCGCCGGGCGCTCGATGCAAGTCTGCGCCGGCTGCAGACCGACTACGTCGATCTCTACCAGTTTCACCACATCGATCGGAACACACCTTGGGAGGAGATCTGGCAGGCGATCGAGGTGGCGGTCCAGGCGGGCAAGATCCTCTACGTCGGGAGTAGCAACTTCGCCGGCTGGCACATCGCCGAGGCCCAGGCCGCAGCTGCCCGGCGAAACCTGATCG
>DATDKX010000004.1:0-11625 GCA_036519615.1 Propionibacteriaceae bacterium | reverse complement strand
CGTGTCGAAGAGGAATCCAGTCGATCTGAGGATGAAGCGGATGCCGAGGTCGCCCGCACCATCGCACTGCGCAAACTGGCGGTGCGTGCACGTACCAGATATGAACTTGACCAGGCACTTCAGCCCAAGAACGTGCCACCGAGCGTGAAGGACACAGTCCTCGATCGCATGCAAGAGGTCGGACTAGTCGATGATGCCTCGTTTGCAGCTGACTGGGTCGCGTCACGTCAGCAACGTCGGCACCTCTCCCGTCGGGCATTGAGGCGCGAACTTGAGGCAAAGGGGGTGGAACGGAGCGATATTGATAGCGCGCTCAACGATGTCGATCTTGATTCAGAACTGACTACTGCTCGGGATCTAGTCGAGCGGAAACGAGCGACGATGAGTGGACTTGCGCGTGATGTGCAGTATCGGCGGCTAGCCGGAATACTCGGCCGACGCGGATTCGATACTGCCGTCACGGTGCGAGTGCTGAACGAGCTGTTCGGGCCAGTGAGTGGCGAGCGACACACGTAGGCCCGTCGGCAGTAGTGGGATCTCACATTTGTGCTTGACCAAGGCGTTGACCGGACATACCCTGCAAACACGAGGTGTCTGACAACGCATGACGATATGATGAAAGATCGGATCGAACAGCATTTGGTGAAACATGGTTTGATCAGAACATTTTCGATCGAACATCTTTCGATCAACACTGTTCCGGATGAATTAACCAATGAAGCAGTATCTTTCCAAATCAGAGGAGTTATTGAGGGACCTGACGTTCACTGATTGAGCGTTAGCTGATGCCTTTCGCGTTGCGGATCCTCTTGAGTGCACGTGCAAGCGTGTAGACAGGAGCGCGACGGTGGGCGGGGTTTTTGAAACACTTATAGTTGTTGGTCTTTTCTTGCTAATTGCAGTCGTCGGGCTTGCGACGTTAGTCATGGCTCGACGCGGACGCCACAGCACGAGCGTCCATCAACCTGCCACGGCCCAACCTAGAACGGCCCAACCTAAAACAACTGGATCGGCGTTCGGCTCGATCGCTGGGACGGCTCTGCGAGATCAGGCAGATCGGGGCGATGGTGACTCTGCTACGGAGGAGCAGCCTCGTTCGGAAGCCGAAGTTCAGGAGCTTCGCGCTAAGGCGGAGAAGTTACTCGCATCGGCTCAAGCTGCTCGTGCTGAAGCCGAGGAAGAGTCGCGGGCCCGGCGCAGGGAGCTTCGCGAGCAACGTGCCGACGTGGAACGTCGTGAACAACGACTCTCTGATCGAGAGGAACGGCTGGACAGCGACATACGAGGCCTGGAGGACAAGAGCCGGCAGTTGGAGGAGCTCAAGAACGAGCTCAAGAACCAAAGACGGATGCTTACCGAGCTCGAAGCGCAGCAGCAGAGCACGCTGGAACGCATTGCTGGTTTGACCGCAGAGCAGGCCAAGGCGGAGTTGGTCGCCTCAGTTGGGCACGATGCCAAGCGACAAGCCGTACTACTTGCTCGAGACATCGAACGTCAGGCGGTTCGCGAGGCAGATGCGAGGGCGCAGCAAATCGTTGTCGGAGCCATTCAGCGTCTTGCCTCGGAGCTGACTTCGGAGTCGGTTGTTTCGGCGGTCCATCTTCCGGGCGACGATATGAAAGGCCGAATCATTGGTCGAGAAGGCCGCAACATTAGGGCATTCGAGCAGGTCACGGGCGTGAACGTCATGATTGATGACACGCCGGAAGCGGTACTGCTCTCGTGTTTTGATCCGGTACGGCGAGAAACCGCCCGCATGACCTTGACTGAGCTAGTGGCCGACGGCCGAATACATCCCGCTCGCATCGAGGAGGTGCATGAGCGGAGCAAGAGCCAGATCCAAGCGCAGTGTCTGCGTGCGGCGGAGGATGCAATGGCCGAGGTCGGAATCTCCGATTTGCATCCAGCGCTCGTCCCAGTCTTGGGCACCCTGCGCTACCGCACCTCGTACGGACAGAATGTGCTTAAACATTTAGTCGAGAGTGCGCATATAGCAGCGCTGATGGCCGCCGAACTCGGTCTCGATGTTGCGCACTGCAAGCGCGCTGCGTTCCTGCACGACATCGGCAAGGCGTTGACACATGAGGTTGAGGGGTCCCATGCGATCGTCGGCGCCGATCTAGCTCGCAAGTACGGCGAGCATGCTGACATCGTGCACGCCATCGAGGCGCATCACAACGAGGTGGACGTGCGCACTGTGGAGGCTGTCCTCGTTCAGGCGGCGGACGCGATCAGCGGCAGCCGACCGGGCGCTCGCCGCGAGAGCATCGAGGCTTACGTTCAACGGTTGGAGCGGCTCGAGGAGATAGCGGCTGCTCGCGAAGGTGTCGACAAGGTCTTTGCAATGCAGGCTGGCCGCGAGATCCGAGTCATGGTGGCTCCAGATGTGGTCGATGACATTGAAGCGCAGGTGCTAGCCCGCGACATTGCGAAACAGATCGAGGAAGAGCTGACCTACCCAGGCCAGATCAAAGTGACGGTGGTACGCGAGTCGAGGGCCACGGAGACAGCTCGTTAGGTCTGGCTCGGCGCTATTAGGGCGCCGCCGGGCGCCATTGAAGGACTCATTAGGGGCTCTGCCTCGGGCATCCTTGGTCCGCGCCGCCGTCTCTGCAGTCGGCGCTCCAGGTAATGAGCCACCCGCGTCAGCCCGTAGTTAATCATGATGAAGATTGCGGCTACAACCATGAAGGTTGGAATGAGGTTTCCTTCAAGTGCGGCAAGAGTTTGCCCGCTGCGAACCAGCTCCGGATACAAGATCAGGAACCCCAGGGCAGAGTCCTTCAAGATCACGACAAGCTGGCTGATGATGGATGGCAGCATGATCGTGATGGCCTGCGGTAGCAGCACCAGACGCAAGGTGGCAAAGGGTGTCAGCCCGATAGCCAAGCCGGCCTCCCGCTGGCCTCTTGGAAGCGATCCGACTCCGGAGCGGATGAGCTCAGCGATAACGCAGGAGTTGTAGAAGGTGAGTCCTGCGATGACGCCCAGCAGCGGGAGAGCCTCGCCGGAGATCTGGAATCCGAAGAGAAACAGGTAGTAAGCGAAAAGCATCATCATGAGCACCGGAACGGCGCGGAAGAACTCCACAAAGACACCGCAGGCCCACCGCACTGGTGTCGCCTCCGACAGGCGCCCCATGCCGAGCAAGATTCCGCAGACAATCGCGAGAATGACCGAGAAGAAGGCCGCAACCAGAGTGGCCCGCAGGCCTGGCAGCAAATAGGACGTCCAGGTCACCGGATCGAGAAAGGGACTCCATTTGGCAGCGGTGAACTGCCCTTTCGCTGCGAGCGCACTGATCACTAGGTAGAGCAGCGCGAGTATGCCGAGGCTGCCTACTACTGCGATGATCAGGTGGCGACGCCGGGCCTTGGGGCCTGGAGCATCGAACAGCACACTCACTGCGGCGCTCATCGCCTCACCGCCAGTCGCCGTGACAAGGTAGTGAAGGCAATTCCGACGGGAAGCGTCAAGATCACGAATCCCGTCGCCATGATGACGAAGATCGCGTAGATCAGGTCAGGTCGGAACTCGATCATTCCCTTCATCAGATAGGACGCCTCGGCCACACCAATGGTCGCCACCACCGTCGTGTTTTTGGTGAGCGCTATCAGTACGTTGCCCAGCGGAGCAATGGCGCCGCGGAAGGCTTGCGGCAACACCACGTTGGATAACGTTGCGCCAAAACCCAGGCCGATAGCCCTTGCGGCTTCAACCTGGCCCTTTGGGACGCTGTTGATCCCACTGCGCAACGCCTCGGCGACGAAAGCGGCGTGGTAGATCGTGAGCCCAAGCACCCCCCAACGGAAGTTCTGGACGTCGATCGGCGAGTTCGGTGCTCCAATCCGGTACTGCAGGGTGATGTAGAACCCGAAGGCACAGAAGAAGACGATCAGCGTAAGAGGCGTGTTGCGGATGAGCGTGACGTAGGCGGCGCCGAAGGATCTGAACACCGCCACGGGCGAAACCCGCATGATCGCAATAATCGTGCCGATCAACAGAGCTCCAATTGCCGCGACGACGGTGAGCTTAACGGTCATCCAAAAGGCGGCAAGGACGTTGTACTCGTTAAATAGCTCGCCTAGACCATTAAGCATCCAACACCTCCTGAGATGTCGGGGCCAGCACCATACCGGCCCCGGTCACCCCGACGACGCCTCAGACCTACGAGCAGGGATCAGGCTTCGGTGGGTTCGTGGCGGTGTCCACCTTGAAGCCGGACGGGCCAACGTTCGCGTCGATCGCCTTCTGCCACGACCCGTCGGAGACCATCTTCGTCAGAGCTGCATTCACCTTGTTGCACAGCTCGACATCGCCCTTCTTCAGGCCGACGCCGTATCTCTCGGTCGAGAACGGCTTGCCAACGACCTTGAGCTTCCCCGCGTACTGGGGCTGCGCCGCGAAGCCTGCCAAGATCACGTTGTCGGTGGTGACGGCGTCTACGGTGCCCCCGACCAGGGCTTCCACACACTTGGAGTAGGTGTCCTGTTCGAACAGCTTCACCGTAGTGGCGTACTCATCCTTGATCTTCTGTGCCGGAGTCGAGCCAGTCACCGAACACAGCGTCTTGCCGTTCATCGTGTCTGGGCCGGTGATCTCGGTGTTGTCGGCGCTTACAAGCAGATCTTGGCCGGCGATGAAGTAGGGACCCGCGAAGGAAACCTTCTCCTTGCGAGCGTCGGTAATCGAGTAGGTCGCGAAGATCAGCGCGACCTGTCCGCCCTGAATCGCAGTCTCACGCTGGGCCGAAGGAGTCTCCTTGAAGATCACTTTGTCGCCTTCAAACCCGAGTTCCTTGGCGACATAGCGGGCCACGTCGACGTCGAGGCCCTTGAAATCCTCGCCGACTTTCTGGCCGAGGCCAGGCTGGTCGTACTTGATACCTATGGTGATCGTGTCACCGGTGGCGCTTCCGGCACCGCCGCCACCGCCACCACAGGAAACCATGGTGAGTGCCAACGCCGATCCCGCCACTGCGGCAAGGATCTTCCTGTTGATGTGCATTGCTCTCCTTGTGTTGTTCGGAGTTAGTGGGTCAAGATCTTGCTGAGGAAGTCTTTGGCTCGTGCACTCTGCGCGTTTGTGAAGAACGAGTCGGGATCCGCCTCCTCGACGATCTGGCCGTCATCCATGAACACCACCCGATTCGCGGCCTTGCGCGCGAAACCCATCTCATGAGTGACCACGATCATGGTCATGCCTTGGCGGGCCAGCGAGATCATCACGTCCAGCACCTCGTTCACCATCTCGGGGTCCAAGGCAGACGTCGGCTCGTCGAACATGATCACTTTGGGATCCATTGCGAGTGCCCGGGCAATTGCCACGCGCTGTTGCTGGCCGCCTGATAGCTCAGCGGGATACTTCTCGGCCTGTGATTCGACTCCGACGCGCGTGAGCAGCTCCATGCCACGCTTCTTGGCCTCCGCGGCAGGCCTCTTGCGCACCTTGATTGGGCCCAGCGTGACATTGTCCAGGACGGTCTTGTGGGCAAAAAGGTTGAACGACTGGAACACCATCCCGACATCGGCGCGTAGCTGTGCTAGTGCTTTTCCTTCTTCGGGGAGCTTCCGACCGTCAATGCTGATCGTTCCGGACTCGATCGGTTCGAGTCGGTTGATGACTCGGCACAGTGTCGACTTACCTGAACCTGACGGCCCGAGAACGACGACGACCTCACCCTTGTGCACTGTCAGATTGATCTTTTGGAGTACATAGAGCTCACCGAAGTGCTTATCGACATCGCTGAGCACCACCAACGGGCCGCCCAGATGGTCCGGCGCCACCGAAGGACCCGTCGTCGGATCTGGAACGTGGTCCAGCTGCGGTGGCGCGGCTTGCCCGAAAGCCTCCTCTGAGGAGAGCTCGGACTTCGTCATGGGGCCGACCCTAGACGACTGGTCGGTGAAAAAGCATGGAATACGCGTTGATTTTCGGTTCCTGCCCAAACTTCATTGCGCCGGCGAGACGCATTGCAAGGCTATCTACCGGAAATTCCCCATTCGCCCACGAACGTCCCGCCCGGCACGAGCACCCGCATGTCATCGTGGGTCGGGCCGGCATTGAATGCATCCGGCCCGCATGTCATGGGTTCGACGGCGATCGAAGAGTCACGGCTTGGCCCTCCGGTAAAGACCTGAACCCACTGCATTGTCTCGTCGCCCCATAACTCGGCATATCGGTCACCGAGGACAAGTCTCACCCGCCAGCGGCTATCTGCGTCGCGCGCGAGTTCGGTCATGGCTGTGTCGAGCTTCGCCGATCCCAGGACAGGGCCCTGACGCAAGTCGTAGACAGTGCCGTCAACCGGCGAGATTGCGGTGGGAAGCAGCCGGTCATCCACCTCCAGGTATGACGAAGCGGGTACTGTCAACGCGACTTCATCCACCGTCGACTCCCCGACAGTCAGGTACGGGTGTGCGCCGTACCCGAACGGCAGCTCTTCGGCGCCAATGTTGGTTGCCTCTACTGTGACTGTCAGACCTTCCTCGCCGACCCGGTGAGTGATCATCGCTTCGAGCGTGCCGGGCCAGCCCGGCTGCGGATAGATACACACCCGATGTGTGATCGCGTCGACCTTCCGGTCGATCAGGATCCAGGGCGCGTAACGGACCAGTCCATGACTGGCGTTTTGTCGAGCTGGCTCACTGAGTGCCAGCTGCTGGGTGACCCCGTTGAAGGTGTAGCGACCGTCGCGTATCCGATTCGGCCAGGGAATGAGATTCTGACCCCGCCCGGCTCGGCTCATCTCCTCAACACTGAAGCCGCGTACTACATCGCGACCCTCGACCGAGAAGCTGCGGAGCGTCGCCCCGACCTCGGTGACAACGGCACGATAGACGCCTGAGGCGATCTCATACTGTTCCCCGGTGGGCGCGGTACTCACGGATTGGCACTTTATCTCTAGCTGCTCGCGCGCATTACCCTTGGTCTGCTATGTCGACAGGGATCGAGACCCAGGCACTCAGTCATCCGCGCACCACTCATCAGCGCACATATCAGATACGCACCTACGGGTGCCAGATGAACGTGCATGACTCCGAGCGGCTCGCTGGCTTGCTGGAGGAGGCGGGATACCTTCGGGCGGCCGAAGAGGCGCTGCCCGACGTCGTGGTTTTCAACACCTGCGCGGTGCGCGAGAACGCCGACAACCGCCTTTATGGCAGCCTCGGCAACCTGCTGCCGTCCAAGAAGGCAAGACCCGGGATGCAGATCGCCGTAGGCGGCTGCCTTGCACAAAAGGACAAAGGCACCATCCTCAGCAAGGCGCCGTGGGTGGACGTGGTGTTTGGCACCCACAACATTGGCTCGCTGCCGGTGCTCCTAGAACGCGCGCGAGTCCAGCACGAGGCCCAAGTTGAGATCAAGGAAGCGTTGGAGACCTTCCCGTCAGATCTGCCGACTCGCCGGGATTCGCCGTACGCGGCATGGGTCTCAATCAGTGTCGGCTGCAATAACACGTGCACCTTCTGCATCGTGCCCTCACTGCGCGGCCGAGAGAACGACCGCCGGCCAGGTGACATCCTCGCCGAGATCAGAGCATTGGTCGCCGAGGGAGTTCAAGAGGTGACCCTTCTCGGTCAGAACGTCAACTCCTACGGGGTCGAGTTTGGTGACCGAAGTGCCTTCGCGAAACTGCTTCGTGCCTGCGGTCAGGTTGACGGCTTGGAACGGGTCCGCTTCACATCTCCGCATCCGAAGGACTTCACCGACGATGTGATCGCCGCTATGAGCGAAACACCCAATGTGATGCCTCAATTGCATATGCCGCTGCAATCCGGATCGGACGCTGTGTTGCGGGCGATGCGACGCTCGTATCGCAGCGAGCGGTATCTGGGCATTCTCGATAAGGTCCGCGCCGCGATGCCCGATGCTGCCATTACGACAGACATCATTGTTGGCTTCCCAGGAGAGACCGAGCGGGACTTCCAAGCGACGCTTGACGTGGTTGCCGCTGCGCGATTCGCGTCGGCCTTCACGTTCCAGTACTCGATCCGTCCCGGAACGCCAGCCGCAACTATGGATGGTCAGATTCCCAAACCGGTAGTCCAGGAACGCTATGACCGCCTCGTCGAGTTGGTCGGCAGCGTCGCCATGGGGGAGAACCAGAAGCAGGTTGGCCGGCAAGTCCAGGTGATGTTTGCAGATGGTGAGGGCCGTAAGGATGCACTCACTCACCGAATGTCCGGAAGAGCCCGCGACAACCGCCTTGTCCACGTCACGGTGCCCGAGAAACTGGCGGAGCGTCCCCGGCCTGGCGACCTCGCCGAGGTGATCATCAGCTACGCGGCACCGCACTATCTCAATGCTGATGCCGGACTCTTGGCCCTGCGGCGTACCCGTGGCGGCGACGCCTGGCAAGCAAGCCGGTCGGAAGCTTCGGCCAGCACAACAGTCAATCTGGGCATGCCGACTGTCGGTGCCCCTGCTATCGTGCAGGCCGCCGAAACCTGCATTGCACCCTGACCACGTTCGCCCCTGACCACGTTGGAGGACCTACGGCATGCCCGCGGTGAGACTTGTCGAGCAGCTGAACGTTCAGATCGGATATGAGTTCGCCGCGCATCAGCAGTACGTGGCATGCGCGGTCTACTACGACGCACTCACAATGCCGCAGATGGCGAGCTTCTTCTATGCGCAGGCGTTAGAGGAACGCGATCACGCGATGATGATGATCAAGTACCTTATTGATCAAGATGCCCCGGTTATCGTTCCGGGAGTAAGCGCTCCGCAAGTCGATTTCCCCGATGTTGTTGCACCCGTCGAGCTGGCCCTTGAGCAGGAACGCCGGGTTACTGGGTTGATCAACGAGCTGACCAAGATCGCGCGCGACGAAAGCGACTTCGCCTCCGACCAGTTCATGCAGTGGTTCATCAAGGAGCAAGTTGAGGAAGTAGCCACAATGAGTGATCTGGTCGCTGTAGTGCGCCGCTCACGGGACAACATCGAGGCTGTTGAGGAGTACGTCCAACGCGAGCAGAGGCGAGATTCGACCGACCCGACTGCCCCGGCGATCGCGGGCGCCTAATTCAGAGGGGCAATACACAGTGGGTCGGCCCGAGCGAGGCTTAGACCTCAGGCAGGTGGCTCCGGCTGGTCACCGGTGAAGTCCCGAAGCCTGTCCTTTGCCATCTCCTGGCCTTGGTCCACGTGCTCGGTGTACTTATCTCCAGTCTTCTCATCGACCATGTCGCCGGCTTTCTCCACGCCGGCGTCAACCTTGCCTTGTTGCCCGCTCATTGCGTCTTTCGCCTTGTCGAAGATGCCCATCGTGTTGCCACCTCTCCGGGAGTAGACCGACTTCCTTTCTACTCCACTCCCGAAGGATGTCGACGGATACCCGTTGGTCATGCGGCTGCTGAGCCACACTGTGGACGTGACTGTGGTGCTTGTCGGCCCTACGGCAGCGGGAAAGTCAGCCCTGGCTGCCGATCTGGCTCGACGCTACGCAGCCGAAGACCGATCCGCCGAGGTAATCAATGCCGACTCAATGCTGGTCTATCGCGGCATGGATATCGGCACGGCGAAGCCCTCAAAAGCTGAGCTCGCCGAGATTCTTCACCACATGATCGACCTACGAGACGTCAACGAGACCATGACTGTGGCCGAGTTCCAGCGGCTGGCTCGAGCCGCTATCGCAGACTGCCAAGCACGGAACGTTATTCCGATCGTGGTCGGTGGGTCTGCCCTGTATATCCGGGCCATCCTCGATGATTTCGAGTTTCCCGGCACTGATCCGGCAGTCAGGACTCGGTTGGAGGCCGAGCTGGCGAAGCAAGGAGCAGCGTTGCTGTACCAGCGTTTGAGTGAGGCCGATCCGCTGGCTGCCAGCCGCATCCTCCCGGGCAACAGCCGGCGGATTGTTCGGGCCTTGGAAGTCATCGAGCTAACGGGGCGCCCGTTTTCGGCCACCTTGCCGGAGCGTCGGTACCGGCTCACCGATGTCGTGCAAATCGGCCTGGCCATCGATCGAGCGACACTTGACGCTCGAATTGCTGCCCGAGTAGACGCGATGTGGGCTGCGGGGTTCGTCGATGAAGTCCGCCGACTCGCTGCCGCTGGCCTTCGCGAGAGTCTGACCGCCTCGCGCGCACTTGGCTATCGACAAGTGCTGCGCTTTCTGGATTGTGAGATCACCGAAGCGCAGGCGCGGGAGCTCACCATTGGCGCGACGCGCAAGTTCGCTCGGCGGCAGGACTCATGGTTCCGCAAAGACGTCCGGATCCACTGGTTGTCCTATGACCGGCCTGACCTGATCTCGGCGGCGTACGCGCTGGCAGGTCCCTGGGGAATCGGTGCCGAACTGGATGGTCTTGCGGGCACGCCCGCAGTGGAAGACTGACCCCCATGCGGAGGTGGTCGTTCACGAAGGGACACGGCACGGAGAACGACTTTGTAGTCCTCCTCGATCGTGAGTCGATGTTGGAGGTTGGTCCTGCGGAGGTGCGTTTCATCTGTGACCGTCGGGCTGGTATCGGCGCAGATGGCCTGCTCCGAGCCGTCCTCGCTAAGCATGTTGATCGTTGGAATGGCGACGGTGCTTTGTGGTTTATGGATTACCGCAACGCTGACGGATCGATTGCAGAAATGTGCGGCAATGGCATCCGAGTGTTCGTGCGCTTTCTGCTCGAGGCAGACCTAGTCAGAGGCCCGATCGTCGAAATCGCGACCCGGCGTGGCCTAAGAACGGCAACCGCGCTACCGGATGGCAGAATTCGGGTCTCGCTAGGCCCGGTGGCTGTCGGAAATCACTGGGTCGTTGTTACCACCACTGACGGAGCTGAATTCAAGGCGCTGCCGGCGGACGTCGGCAACCCCCATGCCGTGAGCTTTGTAGGCAACCTTGATGGATTGTCGCTTCATGCGGCTCCCACCTGGGACCCAGCTGAGGAGTTTCCGCAGGGCGTCAATCTGGAGTTCGTACGCCACATTGGCGAGCGGCACATCGCCATGCGCGTCTACGAACGAGGGGTCGGTGAAACACGTTCCTGCGGCACCGGCACGGTCGCCGCTGCTGCCGCCGCTCGAGCGCATGATCAAGATCAGATCTCATTGCCCGTCACTTATCGGGTTGACGTGCTCGGCGGCACCGTTGATGTTGAGCTGACCGACGACGAGGCTTACTTGACCGGACCCGCGGTTCTCGTTGCGCACGGCGAACTCGCGGTGCCTGACCGCGCAGCCCTCCAATCTCAGATCGCTATTCCCACCGCGTCGGGTACGTCCCGGCCGGCCTAACAAACAGGAGCTGCCAATGTCTGTCCTCGACGCATTCTCGCTGTCCGGCAAGGTCTCCGTGGTAACCGGTGCAAATCGTGGCATCGGTCGCGCACTTGTCACAGCTTTGGCCGAGGCCGGCAGCGACGTTGTGCTCTTGGTCCGAGACACCGGCGGAGCGGCCGATGTGGTGAGCGAGCTGGAGCGCCTCGGGATCACTGCAATCGCCGTACCCGCCGATGTCACGGAGGCTGATCAGGTGCGGCGTGCCGTCGATGAGGTGCTGGACCGACTCGGTCAAGTCGATGTGTTGGTGAACAACGCCGGCGCGTGCATCCATGCGCCATCTCTTGAGGTCACCGCGCAAGAATGGCGCTTTGTCATGGATGTCAACGTCAACGGCGTCTG
>DATDKX010000003.1:0-3529 GCA_036519615.1 Propionibacteriaceae bacterium | reverse complement strand
AGGCTGGTCTTTATGTCACGGCTGGCACGAAGGTGACGCTGCCAGGCGGCGAGGTGGTCAAGGCTCGTTCCTTGTCGGGCAAGAACGGCCTGCTTTTCATTCGCAACTCGGTAACCGGCGCCGTCGAGATGCGCCGCCGGGAAGCTGGCGGTGTCCAGCTGAACGCCGAGCTGCACGCGAACTGAGTCGCATTTGCGATCCAAAACTACTCGCGCTCTGGGGTGCCTCGTCCTCGCATTAATCCTGTTGATTGCTGGCGGTGTCGGGGCTTTCTGGTTGCTTCGTTCCCGGAATCTGACCGAGCCGGTGCCCGGTCAGCAACGATGTGTCGCTACCGCGAACAACAAATCCGCAGTCGTTGATCTTGAACAAGCGCACTTTGCCTCGATCGTCGCCGGTGTTGCGGTACGCCGGGGCTTGCCGCCACGCGCGGCCTCCATCGCCCTTGCCACGGCGTACCAGGAAACCGGAATCCGTAACCTGGAATACGGTGATCGGGACTCGGTCGGTCTGTTCCAGCAACGTCCCTCTCAGGGCTGGGGCACCAAAAAGCAACTGATGGATCCGGACTACGCAGCCGGCAAGTTCTACGACGCCCTCATCAAGATCAACAATTGGCAGACCGGCGACATCAACGACGTGGCACAGAAGGTCCAGCGAAGTGGACATCCGGAGGCCTATAACGATCATGAAGCGGATGCCCGAGTGCTCGCCAGCGCGCTGACCGGTCAGTCACCGGCGGGATTCAGCTGCCTGGACCGTAGTGGCACACCTGGAGATACCAAGGGTCTGCGCAGTTCTTTGCAGCAGACGTTTGGCGATATCGACGACTCCGCCGATGGCTCAACGATCAGCATTCGTGCCAGTAGCACCCGGCGGGCTTGGGCTTACGCACACTATGCCGTGGCGAATGCGAGTTTGTACGGCGTGACAACCGTGAAGATCAGAAATCGGTCCTGGCAAACCCAAGACTTCAACCTTCCTGATTGGCAGGAGGCGTCGCCGACGCTCAAGAGCGAGCGCGTTGAGATCACGGTTCGCGGGCCCTCCCAGTGACCTGACGAACTCTACGTGTACGTAGGTTGCTGACGGCCTGCACAGGGTGCAACGTATGCAGACCGTCAGCAAGGTAGGTGAGCGTAAGTTTCAGCCCGATGCGAGCGGTCCGAGAGGGGTGCTGTTAACCAGGCGGGCAGCGGCGGCAGCGACTCGTTCGTCGGTCGCCGTCAGGGCAACGCGTACGTGGCGACCCGCGGCCGGACCGTAGAAGTCTCCCGGCGCAACCAGAATTCCCAGACGAGCCAGGAAATCCACTGAAGCATGGCAGTCCTCGTCACGGGTGGCCCACAAGTAGATGGCCCCCTCCGAGTACTCGATTCGGAAACCTGCCGCTTCCAGCGCCGGTCGCAGCATGGTCCGACGCCGGAGATACCGCTCCCGCTGTTGCTCCACATGATCATGATCACCGAGCAGCTCGATCATCGCCTCTTGCACCGGGCGAGGAACCAGCATCCCCGCGTGCTTGCGAATCAAGAGCAGATCTGCCACCACATCTCGATCACCGGCAATGAAACCCGCGCGGTAGCCCGCCACGTTCGAGCGTTTGGAGAGCGAGTGGACAGCGAGCAGCCCGTTATGTCGACCACCGTTGATCGAAGGATGCAGCACCGAGATCGGCTCCGCCTCCCAACCGAACTCCCCGTAGCACTCATCCGACGCAACCAATGCGCCACGCTCACGAGCCCAGGTCACCCGATACTCGAGCGCGTCAGCATCAAGGATCTGGCCAGTCGGATTGGATGGTGAGTTAATCCAGATCAACGCCGGCTCGGCGTCGCCAAGCTGGTCAAGGTCATCGCAGGCAATTGCGCGGCAGCCGGCGATCCTGGCGCCCACAAGGTAAGTCGGATATGCCATCGTCGGGTAGACGACAAGATCACCAGGCCCAAGGCCGAGCAATGTGGGCAGCCACGCGACTAATTCCTTCGTGCCGATGACGGGCAATGTGTCATCTGGAGCAAGGCCGTCAGCCTCCCAGCGCCGCGTGAGATAGGAGGCGATCGCCTGACGCAACGCAAGAGTGCCGGCCGTGAAGGGGTATCCGGGGCTGTTGGCCGCCCGGCACAAAGCCCTGGTCGCGAGCTCTGGAGTGGGATCGATGGGAGTTCCCACCGAAAGATCGACAATGCCACCAGGATGAGCCTCGGCGGTTGCTCTGGCAGTCGCGATCGTGTCCCAGGGAAAATCCGGCAGCTCCGCTGCGAGTCCGCTACGCCGCGGCGGACCCTCGATCAACATGGCCCAATGATCACTCGTCGTGTTCTTGCGGCGGCAAGCTTGCGATCAGTGGGTGGTCCTTGTCGATCAAACCAAGCTTTGCGGCACCGCCCGGGGAACCGAGGTCGGAGAAGAAATCAACATTGGCGTTGTAGTACTCCTTCCACTCCTCGGGGGTGTCATCCTCATAGAAGATTGCCTCCACCGGGCACACCGGTTCGCACGCGCCGCAGTCGACGCACTCGTCAGGGTGGATATAGAGCATCCGCTTGCCCTCATAGATGCAGTCGACCGGGCATTCCTCAACGCAGGCGCCGTCCTTTAGGTCCACACATGGCTGCGCAATGACATACGTCACAGGTGTCGCTCCTCGATTTTGCTTGTACGTTTCCCGCCAGTGGCGAGCAACGCAATACTCATCGCCTAGTATCACGCCTCTCGGAAGCATTCCTCACCGAGGTCCATGGAGGAAGGCGGGTCTGGTGGCTGAACAGAGGCCCGATCCGCTGGCGGGCGCGCTCCCAAACGAGCGGTGGGTGGTGAGGTACTGGTTGCCCGGCGGTGAAGCGACCGATGTCATTGGCTGGATCGAAGCCCTGGATGCAACGACGGTACGCCTCAGCGCTGTCGACTCGCCCTCCCATGTCGTCCAAAGGTCCATGATCATTGCCGCGCGCCGGGCCCCTGCCGCAGCCGGTGGTCCGGACCCTCGGCGGATCTCCGCCCACGATGTGCAGCGGCACACTGTCCGGGGCTGGTTGGCTTGGCACGAGCCCCTCGGAGAGTGGACGCTCCGGGCTGGATCCGGCTTCACCGGGCGTGCCAACTCCTGCCATGCCGTCGGAGATCCAGAGGTATCGATGCCGGAGGCTGCCGAGCGAATCATTGCCTTTGCAGTTGATCACGAAATTCCCGCGCTGGCGCAAGTGATCGAGGGCTCACCGGAGGAAGATGCGCTACGTGATATTGGCTGGGTTGGTACCCGCCAGCCGACTATCGTCCTGGCCGGCCGTCTGGCAGATTTCCTGGCTGGCCGGTCCGCCGAGCCGGTGGTGCAGATAAGGGAGCGGCTGGAGCCAGACTGGGAGCACGCCTATCAGCGCAGTCGACCGAACTCCGCAGATCCCGCGGTTGTGCGGATGATCTTGGAAGGGAGTCCCCCGCGGGCCTTTGCCGGGGTAAGCGGACAGGCACCGGATAATCACGGCGAACTGGTCGCTATTGCCCGTGGCCATCGCAGTGGCGACTGGCT
>DATDKX010000002.1:0-7783 GCA_036519615.1 Propionibacteriaceae bacterium | reverse complement strand
CCGCGTTTGCCACCTCGAGCGAACGTCCGCGCGGCGTCGATCGCGTCGCGGGGGCGGGAGTCAGCCGGGTGTGCTCCCTCGAAGATCTTCAGGACTGGCTGCGCGCTCTCAGCGGCGTAGCTGGCGACCTCACGAAGGTCCTGCATGCTCAGAACGATCTCGCGAGTTTCGTTCGGCACGGTTACATCCTCGTTCTACAACGGTCAGCCGAATGCGCCTGGCGCCGCGAGCGGAGTAATCAGACTCAGCCGCGCAGCTTGGCGCGCAGCTGTTCGTTGTCTTCCGCGGTCCAACCCATCTTGATCAACATCTGCGGCACACTCCCGAAGGTCTCGTCAATGTGTCGTAGCAGATTGATCATGGTTTCGGGATGGCTCAGGTGTGAGGACAAGTCCCGATCTTCGAGGTTTTCCGCGTACGTCGTAGAGGACTTCAAGCGTGCCACGACCTCGGCCACGCGCTCGGAGCTTGCCGCGTAGTCATCGATGATCGCCTGGCGATCGGCATCGGCCACTGATAGGGCGAGCGCGACGATGGTTCCGGTCCGGTCCTTGCCTGCAGCACAATGCACCAGGGCCACACCCGGTGCGTGTGCGATTGTCCGCAAGGCGGCCAGCACTGAGTCGGGGCGATCCACCACGTAAGAGAAATAGACCGAAGCGACAGCGTTCTCGAGCTGGACGCTGGGTTCGAGGTCGACCCAAGGCAAGGCCTCTTCGGGCAGCACCTCAGGGCGTACGTCGGGCTTGTCCTCGCCTACACCGACTTCCCATTCGCGGAAAAGCGAGTACTGATGGATCCGTACGCCGGAGGTGGCAAGTGGAGTGGGTCCCTCTTGTTTGACCTCGTAATCGCTGCGCATGTCGATGACGTCGGTAAGGCCGAGGCCGAGCAGCTGATCGACATCAGAAGTGGTGAGCGTCTGGAGATTGTCCGACCGCAGCAGCCGACCGGGGATGATTTTGCCGCCGTCAGCGGTCGGAATCCCGCCGACATCGCGTAGGTTTGCCAGGCCCTGGAGGTCAATCCACATCCGTTCCACTCAGTCAGGGTAGTAGGCGCTTTCAGCCTGTCCGAGCGGCGATCAGATGGGTTGTTAGCGAGAACTCGTGAGTGTCTTGATGTTAAGCGGCAGACAGGCAAGTCTCGTTGAGGTCTCACTGGAGTGAATCACGATTGAGCGGGAGCCACCCTCCGGCGCCACCGTCGGGACGAATGGGACGCTCACGACGACGCGGGCAGCGCCTGTCTCCCTAACGGTGAAATCCAGGTGGACCTCGGTCTTCTCGCTGACCTCTGGTGAACCAGACCCGGCGATTATGTCGGTGTTGTAGTGGCCTCCTGCGGCGCCTGGATCGTTGGCATCGCATGGCCCGACGTGAAGGTGGGCTGGGTACTTGTTGCCAATAGCCCGCTCATCGATTCCCCTGATATTGAGCGTGAAGGTGCTCTGTTCATTGAGCCCCATCATCACCGCTGTTGCTCTCGCGCCCTGGAAAATATTTGGAGTCGTTGTCGTGTAGTCGGTCAGCTCACCACGGAAATATGCCCAGCTCATGCTCGACGCTTTGAAGGCCTCGCCGCCGATGTCGTTCAGATTGACCTCGCGCGCAGAAGCTGCACTGGTAGTCAGGACGAGTGCGGATGCGGCCAGGGCGGCAATTGCCGTCTTGCGGTAGCGGGCCACGATTTCCCCTTTGAGGAACTTGAATTGATCAAAGTCCCGGCTGGGGTCCCCCCACAGGCCACTTGTCCCCCGACCGAGTCACCTCGGGTCAGCCTATGTGATCTGACACCGGTCCACCGGAAATTCAGTGATCTGAGACACACACATTCAGCTGGCCCAGTGGCCGGTAAAGAACAACCAACTCCACCACAACATGAGCACTATCTCGACAACGAAGGCAGCCGCCACCAGCACGCGATGCACGCTCCGAGAACCTCTGCTATGTGAGCCTTCTGCGGCCACCTCATCGGTCGGGCCCGCCACCCAGCGTCCAATCATGATCCACAGCGGGAACCACAGCAATGTTGCTCGGCTGACCGAGAAGAACCAATACGACAAGGAGAAGGCCACTACCTGCACGCCGACCCAGCTGGCCTCACCCCACATTGTGCGATCCGACCCCGGAGAGGACCTTCGCGCCCGTACGCTCACCACGATGCACCAGACGGTGACGCCAATGCCGATGGCCATTGAGATCATCTCGCCCCGAAAGACCGCAGCCCACCATGGATGATCGGCATACGCGCCGGGCAAGATCGCGGGAATCGTGTTGAGGAAGGAGTCCCACGGCCAGGCCAGCTCCCGCACCCAACCGGTGGACTGGGCGCGGTACCAGGCCGTCCAGGTTCCAGTGAGGGCGTAGAGATAGGTCGCGAAAGCCATGATCACCGCGGCCGGGATCAGCATCCACGCAGCACGTCGCAGCTTGGCGGCGGCTGGACTCCCGCTGGTGATGATCATGACTAGCAGTGCGCCGATGAGGAACAAACCCGATACCCGTACGGTGCATGCGAGTGCGGTGAGCACTGTGACAGCTAGCCATCGATCGGCACGGGCCCGTTCCCAAGCCCAAAACGCCAAGGCGCAGAACAGCGATTCGGTGTAGGGCACCACGGTGAAGACGGCGGTTGGCGCGAACAGCCACGCGACGGCCGCCCAGGGTCCACCCAACCGGTACAGCGCCGCGGCTGCGACGGCGGAGCAGGCGGTAGAGATGATCACGCCGCTGATCGCAACCGGCACGCCCAATTGATCGAATACCCATAAGATCGCCGGCCAGCCCGGGAAGAACGCCATCAAGGTGCCGTCAGCCTCGGCAAGATATCCGCCAGCGGCCAGATTGCCGAAGTGCTCCACGTCCCAGTTGCTCACCATGTTGCTGAGTGTTCGGTGCTGCACGACAGCCAGCGCGAGAGCGAGGGCAAAAATTAGGCCGCGGCTAGCCAGCCAGGCCTGTACGACGATCCGCCCTGGTGAAGAGTTCTCATTCGAGGCAGCGGCTGCGTCGGTTCGCCGGGGCAGCATGTGCTGAACCATCACGCGTTCCGCCTCGGCACAGTGGTGCCAGCGAATACGCGGTACCAGCGGGCGTCCGGCGCCTCATCGAGTACGCCGCCGGTCGGATCGTCGACGCCCTCCCGGCGTACCGGATCATGCTCCGGTCGGAGAGCATCACGGATCACCATGATCACGACCCAGCCTTGGGTGCAGAGCCTGATGACGACCGCGAGCCAGTAGATCCGATCAGGTGAGCTGTCCCCCGGTGTAAGGAAACCGCCGAGGTGCCACCAGATGGCAACGAAGTAGATCAGCTCGCCGGTGGTGAAGATCAACCAATCCCGCCACTTCGGCCTTGCCAAGATCATTAACGGCAGCAGCCAGAGTACGTATTGCGGCGAGTAGACCTTATTGGTCATCAAGAATGCGGCAATCACCAGAAAAGCCATGGCACCGAAGCGTGGCCGGCGAGGCGCGTACAACGTCAAGATCAAAATGCCGACGCAGCAAAGCAGGAACAAGCCTCCGCTTACCCAGTTGAGATAGGGCACAGGGTAGCCAGCGAGCGACAGCACGTACCAGATCGAGCCGAAGTCGCCGCCACGATCCCTGTTGTATTGCCAAAAGCTGAACCAGGCATCCGGCGCGAGCAGCAGTACCGGCAGATTGACAAGGCCCCAGCTCACCAGGAAGGTCGACATCGTCATCACGAAGTCGGCCATCTTCTTGGCTCGCATGCAGAGCAGGAAAAGCGGGCCGAGCAGGAGTGCGGGATAAAGCTTCGCCGCAGCGCCCAGCCCGAGCAGGACACCTGTCAGCCCGGGTCTACGCGCGGACCAGAAGGCCATGGCAAGCGCAGTAAAAGCTACCGGCAGCATGTCCCAGTTGATCAAGGCGGCAGCAGCGACACAGGGTGAGACCGCCATCATCATGGCATCCCACGGCCGCCCTACGGGGGTACGCAGCAAGGCCCAGAGCGCGATCAAGAACAAGGCGCCGAGCAGCACCGTGTTCACATCGACGAAGATCAACGTCGAATTGATCTGTTGCTGATCTGTTAGCCCGGATCCCTGCAGACCGCCGAGCACTCGGGTGATCAGACGCTCCAGCTCGAGAAACCAACCGGTGAGTACCGGATACTCCAAGACCGGGTAGTCACCGGAGTCGAGGTAGGGAGTGTTGCCCTGCAGAAGTCCGCGACCGGCGTAGAGCAGCCCGATGTCGGAGTAGCACAGGTATTTGAAGTGATCCGGCGGAGGTTGCCCGGCTTCGGTAATCCGGCAGGGCAGGCGGAACAGTACGCCCGTGAGGTAGACCAAGGTCCCGACCAGCAGCGTGACGCGCAGCGGATTCCACCAAGCCCTACCGGCGGCCGCATAGCGTCCCAGCGGCCCGCCGATTCGCTGGCTGACCCTACTGACAAAATCGTCAGTCGCCGATGGCAGGGTATGAGCCGATCGGGCCTCAATCACAGCTGGGACTCTGCTCAACCTCGTCCGCCGGTCGGATTCCCGCCCGGGACGAGCCGCCTCCAACGGGGCGACGATGTCTTGCCGCCTCCAGGACCTTGCTTGGGCTTCGTGGCCGTTGCATCAGGAGGTGTCGGCCAAGTTGAGGGCCACTTCCACGTTTGCGTCGCCTGTGGCTTGGGATCCTCAGCGGTGGGCTGATCGGTCGGTTGTAGTGTCTCCTGGGCCGTCTGGCTGGGCTGCGGGACTTCGTCCCTGTTCACGAACGCCGGCTTGGGGAACTCCTTGACCGCTTGACCCTTGGTCGCGACCTTCATGTAGTTAGCCCAGGTCAGGGCCGGATAGGTGCCGCCGAAGAACGTACCGTCACCGGGCCGGGCGTAATTGTCCAGATCACCGGTGCCACTGTCGCCTGCGACATACATGACCGCGGTCGAGATTTGACGCGTGTAAGCCACAAACCATGCCGAGACGATGTCGCTCGATCCGTCGGCGTTCTTCCGATCCTTAGTGCCCGTCTTACCCGCTATCGGGCGGTCTAGGGTCTGGACCGCGCTACCGGTGCCTTCCTGGACCACATTGGAAAGTGCATGGGTGACGTCGTGTGCGATGTCTTCGCTGAGCGCACGCTTCTTCTCCGGATTCGCCTTGTAAATGACCCGTCCCTTGCGGTCCCGCACCTCGCGCACGACGTGATTGGGGACCGCGACGCCGTCATTGGCGAATGTCGCGTAGGCACTGGCCTGGGCGAGAGGGCTCACCTCTGCGGTTCCGAGCGGAATGCGGGAGGTCTTGTCCCAGCCAGCACCCTTGGGGGCACCTACGGCCCGGGCCATCTTGATGATCTTGCGCGGGCCGTTGTCCATCTGGCTAGTCAGATCGACGAACGCGGTGTTGATCGAGTCGGCGGTCGCCTTCATCAGGTCGACCGATTGGCCGTACTGGTAGCTGAACTCATTGCGCACCGGCTTGGATTCGCCGGGTGGGGTGAAGGTGTTGCCGTTGAACCTGTCAAACAGGCTGTAACCGTCCTTGAGGCCGGCGGCCAGGGCGTAGGTCTTGAACGTTGAGGCGGTTGGACGCGGTGTGGTGGCCCAGTTGCGCGAGTTCTTGACAAAGTCAGGTCCGCCATAGAGGGCGATCACCTCGCCACTGTTCACATCAACCGACGCTAGCGCGGCATGCAGCTTCGACGACTTTCGTCCGACAGTTCCTGCCGATTGCTTGGTGTACTTCTGCGCTGACTCGACAGCGGCCTGTTGGGCATCCTTGTCAAAAGTGGTAGTGATCTTGAGACCGCCGCCGCTGATCTGGGAAGAGTCGAAACCGGCCGCGCCGAGCTCACGTTCGACCATCTTCATCAAGAAGCCCTTAGGTCCGCCGTAACGCTGGTTTGCCGGGACCTTGGGGAACTTGGGCAGCTTCTGGGAGTACGTGGTCGCCTGGGCTGGTGTGATGAAGTTCATCTCGGCCATGGAGTTGATCACATAGCGGTAGCGACTCAGGATGCGGACGCGATTGTGCTTATCTTCCGGGTCGTACATGCTCGGGTTGTTGACCACGGTGGCGAGGAAAGCCGCTTGCGGGACGCTCAGCCTTTTGGCGTCGATGTTGAAGTATTCCTTGCTGGCCGCCTGGACGCCGTACGCGCCGTGCCCGAAGTAGATCGTGTTCAGGTAGCCGGCGAGGATGTCCTCTTTGCTCATCTTCTTGCTGATCTTGTAAGCGAGGAAAAGCTCCCGAAACTTGCGTTTCATGGTGCGCTCGGAGTTCAGGTACAAGATCTTGATGTATTGCTGGGTAATCGTTGAACCGCCCTGGACGTCCTGGTTCCGAGCGATCTTCCACGCAGCACGGATCATGCCGCGGATCGAGATGCCCTTGTCGGTCCAGAAGGTGCGGTTTTCGGCGGCGACCGAGGCTTGCTTTATGGTTTCCGGCATCTTGTCGAAGCTGAGCGGCGTGCGGTTCTGAATGGCGAAATTGCCCAGCTCGCTCTTGCCGTCGTTGTAGTAGACGAAGGTGGTCGCAGTGTTGAACTCGGCGTTTGCGGCCGGGAGCTTTGTGGTGCTGTAGCCGTAGACAACAACGGCCATGGCGCTGATCATCCCCAGGATGGTCAGCCCGCCGATGGTCAGCAAGATGCCGCGAACCCAGCGTCGGCCGGACTTGGTCGTTTTCTGGCGCGCGCCAGTGCCTTGGGGCCGCCAGTCGACGGGTCCCCAATGGGGATCAGCCATAGATGTCCTCTACCGTCTGCTGCCGGCGAGGAGGCTTACGCTTCACCCCGTCACCCAGAAGATAGGAAAGGATCATGTGGTTCCAGCCGCAGGCTGGGCAAACTTCGACGACCACGACCTTGAACTCCCCGAATTCGTGTGCCATCTCTTCTAGTTCCGTGGTCCGCTTGATCCGCCCCGAGTACTGCCCTAGCTGATCGCCGAACACGTACTGCAAGTTGACCAGCTCGTCCGATTCACATACCGGGCAATCCATGCTGGACGGCTCACCGTGGTGCTTGGCCGCGCGGATCAGCATGGGGTCGGCGTCACAGGCCTCCTGCAGCGCGAGCCTGCGTCCTGGACGCCGCAGCGCCTGGAGCGTGGAGCGTCGCTGCAGCGCGTAGTCGATAACTTCGCGCTGGGACCACATGGGCAACAGCGTACGTGGACTCGGCGGTGAGGGCGACCCGATGTGATCTTTCGTGGAATCGGTGCTGGGCGGGAACTTCTGACTCGGTTTGGGCTCCAGCGGCGGCTTGGGGGCGTTTTGGCGCGCAACTCCGCATCAGTTTGTTCGAGCCTCATGGGTCAAGGTCGCCTCTTGACCTCTCGCCGCACTCCGCTTCAGATACTTCATCTCCGCACCAGGTGTAGCTGATGCGGAGATGGAGTACGTAGTACGGAGTGGGCCTGTGGCGGTTTTGAGATTGGTTCATAACGGATGACGGGCGTACCATCGTGCGTCGGCCGGGCCACTCTCGGGGGGATGGGGCTCGGCCTAACCGGGGCCATGGCGCAATTGGTAGCGCACTTGCTTTGCAAGCAAGGGGTTAGGGGTTCGAGTCCCCTTGGCTCCACCCTAGTCAGAGCCACTTTCGAAGGCTTCGGTGAACCCGTTTCGGCTTGAGTACAGCAACAAAGTACAGCAACGACGCCGCCGCTCAACGTGTGCGGTTCCGGTTCATGCTTGACCATTGGGTTCCGGTAGCTGCTTGACAGTTTCAAGACGCAGTTCCGGTTCCTGGGCGACAGTCGTTCCGGTAGGTGCTTGACACTTTCGCCCTGCCTGCGGTTGTTGCGGTGTCTGT
>DATDKX010000001.1:0-4196 GCA_036519615.1 Propionibacteriaceae bacterium | reverse complement strand
CAGACCAACTCCGATGCCGAGCGTAAGGACCGTCGGGTTCAGCATTCGACTGCCGGCCTCAAGGATTGCCGGCGGAGCCAGAACAATGGCTCCGACCATGCTCGCTATGGCAAGACCGGTGAGGCCCGGCCAGCAACGACCTGTCTGTGCGCTTAACAGGATGTAGCAGGCCCAGGCCAGCGCGGCAAGCAGCGCGAATCCGACGCCTGCCAGGTTCAGCGTCGTCTTCGACAGACCGAGCAGTGCCACGCCCGCGCCCGCAAGGACGACCCAAACCAGATCAGTGAGACGACGCGATCCGATCACGGCAACCACCAGCGGACCAAGGAATTCGATTGTTACGGCAATGCCCAACGGAATTCGGGCAAATGACTGGTAGATCGACCAATTCATGATCATCAGGCTGGCGCCAAAGCCGAGAACGATCAGCCAGTCGCGACGGGTATGCCCGGATAGTCGCGGACGCGCCATGATGAGCAAGACGATGGCGGAAGTGATGAGCCGTAGCCAGACCATCGCCGTCGGCGGCACCAGGGTGAACAGATCCTTGGCGATGGCGGCCCCGAATTGGACCGAGATGATTCCCGCCACTACGAGCCAGGCGGCCGGGATCCGGTTCGTCAGGGGCACCGAGCCACTCTGCCAGACGTACCCGTCGCTCTATATCCGAGCCAGCTCTACACAGGTTGCATACGGTCTACACACGCTGCAACCTGCGCAGATCGTGGGAAACCTAAGTGCACTTAGCTTTCGGCACCGGTGACCGGAGATCGTCGCGTTGGGGTTGGCGGACGTGAAACCGGCCGCACCCCGTTATCTGGGATGCGGCCGGTTTGCGATGCAATCGGTTCGCGTCGTCTTGCTATTACTCGTTGGCGGCTTCGGAGCCTTCGTTGAAGCCGTCCACGATGCCGCCGAACTCCACCGGCGGCACGTCCGGGGCTGCCGAACGCGGAGTGCCGGTAAAGGTGAACGGGTTTTCCGATCCTGGATCGGCAACATCGACTACCACGATCTCGCCTGGCTTGAGCTCCAGGAACAAGATCTTCTCGGCGAGCAGATCCTCAACATCGCGCTGGATCGCGCGGCGCAGCGGACGGGCGCCGAGCACCGGATCGAAGCCACGCTTGGCGATCAGCGTCTTCGCCGCAGGCGTGAGCTCGATGCCCATGTCCTTGTCCTTGAGCCGGATCTCGATCTGGGCCACCATTAGATCGACGATGTGCTCGATGTCCTCCTGACTGAGCTGGCGGAAGACCACGATCTCGTCAACCCGGTTCAAGAACTCCGGCCGGAAGTGCTGCTTGAGCTCGTCGGAGACCTTTGCCTTCATCTTGTCGTAGCTGCCCTCAATGTCAGTGCCCTGACTGAAGCCGAGCGTCACACTCTTGGCAATGTCGCGGGTACCGAGGTTCGTGGTCATCACGATCACGGTGTTCTTGAAGTCCACCTGACGACCCTGAGCGTCGGTCAGTCGACCCTCGTCAAGTATCTGCAGCAGCGAGTTGAAGATATCCGGGTGGGCCTTCTCGATCTCATCGAAGAGCACCACACTGAACGGCTTGCGCCGCACCTTCTCCGTGAGCTGCCCGCCCTCCTCGTAACCGACATAGCCAGGAGGCGAGCCGAAGAGTCGGGAAGCGGTGTGCTTTTCGGAGTATTCGCTCATGTCCAGCTGGATCATGGCGTCCTCGTCGCCGAACAAGAATTCAGTCAGCGCCTTGGTCAACTCGGTCTTACCAACACCAGAGGGGCCGGCGAAGATGAACGAGCCGCTGGGCCGCTTGGGGTCCTTCAGGCCTGCCCTGGTACGCCGGATCGAACGGGAGAGCGCCTTGACCGCGTCGTGCTGGCCGATGTAGCGCTTGCCGATCTCCTCCTCCATGCGGAGCAGCCGGGCGGACTCTTCCTCGGTCAGCTTGAACACCGGAATGCCGGTGGCTGTCGAAAGGACCTCCGCGATGATCTCCTCGTCCACCTCGGCGACGACATCAAGATCACCCGACTTCCATTGCGCCTCACGCTCGGCACGCGCGGTCAGCAGCTTCTTCTCATCGTCCCGCAGGCCGGCAGCACGCTCGAAGTCTTGCGCGTCGATGGCGGCTTCCTTCTCCAGCCGTACCGCGGCGACCTTCTCGTCGAATTCGCGGAGGTCGGGCGGAGCGGTCATCCTCCGAATCCGCAGCCGAGCGCCCGCCTCGTCGATCAGGTCGATCGCCTTGTCGGGCAGGAAGCGGTCCGAGATGTACCGGTCGGCCATCTGGGCAGCCGCGACCAAGGCTTCATCAGTAATCGTGATGCGGTGGTGGGCCTCGTACCGGTCGCGCAGGCCCCGCAGGATGTCGATGGTGTGTGCGATCGACGGCTCTGCGACCTGGATGGGCTGGAAGCGGCGCTCCAGCGCAGCGTCCTTCTCCACGTACTTGCGGTATTCATCCAGCGTGGTGGCGCCAATGGTCTGCAGCTCACCGCGGGCCAGCATCGGCTTGAGGATGCTGGCGGCGTCGATGGCGCCCTCGGCCGCGCCGGCGCCGACGAGGGTATGAATCTCGTCGATGAACAGTACGACGTCGCCGCGAGTCTTGATCTCCTTCAAAACCTTCTTCAGCCGTTCCTCGAAATCACCGCGATAACGGCTGCCGGCAACTAGCGCGCCAAGATCGAGGGTATAAATCTGCTTATCGCGCAGTGTCTCAGGAACATCACCCCGGACGATCGCCTGAGAAAGGCCTTCGACAACGGCTGTCTTACCGACACCCGGCTCGCCAATCAGCACCGGATTGTTTTTGGTACGCCGCGACAGCACAGTCATGACTCGCTCGATCTCGGTCTCACGACCGATAACCGGATCAAGCTTGTTCTCCCGAGCGGCCTGAGTCAGATTACGACCGAACTGGTCAAGCACCATCGATGAAGAGGGAGTGCTGCCCTGCTCTGGCGCACCTGAGGTGGCCGCTTCCTTACCTTGGAAGCCGCTGAGCAATTGCAGTACCTGATTTCTCACCCGATTGAGGTCGGCACCAAGCTTCACCAAAACCTGAGCAGCGACGCCTTCGCCCTCCCGAATCAAACCGAGCAAGATGTGTTCGGTGCCGATGTAGGAATGATTGATCTGTAAGGCTTCGCGCAGACTAAGTTCCAGAACCTTTTTTGCCCGAGGGGTGAATGGGATGTGGCCACTTGGAGATTGCTGGCCATGCCCGATGATCTCTTCTACCTTTTGCCGCACGGCCTCTAAGGAAATACCAAGGGACTCCAAAGCTTTGGCAGCGACGCCTTCACCCTCATGGATGAGTCCCAGCAAGATGTGTTCAGTGCCGATGTAGTTGTGGTTCAGCATGCGAGCCTCTTCTTGCGCCAACACCACGACGCGACGGGCTCGGTCAGTAAACCGCTCAAACATATTCGTTGCTCCTCGCTCTCGGCGCGGCTCTCGCCCTGCTGGCTTGGACCGAGCACCGACGTCTCTCACTCTAGTCGGCAACGCACTCAGTTGCCTTGTAGATCATTCGTCGCGGACCTCGCTGTCTCCTGCCCGACCTGCGGGTACTGGGCACCTGCGACGAGAGTGCGCTCGGACTCACAACCATCAGCCGGACGCTGAATATTCCCCCTTGCCGATACGGACTTGGCAAGATCGACTTAACGCGAGCACGAGAGCCGTTGATGGCCGAATACCTTTGCTGACATGGCCCAGAGCAGCACAGCGCCCCAGGCGATCTGTTCGCCCAGGGCGCAATCACCATTGATTGGGTGAGAGTGCAGAAGTCGTTTGGGGCAGACGACTCCCGAGACTCAAGGGAGACTCAAATCAGGAGGCGTGAGCCTTCTCGTATGCGTCTCGTACGTCAGCCGAGACACGCCCGCGGCTACTGACATCAAGGCCTTGGGTCTGTGCCCAAGCCCGGATATCGCTAGTGCTCGAGGAACCGGAAGCCTTCGTCGACCGCTTACGCCGACCACCCGTCTTACGGGCGTGAGCCAGCCATGGGGCCAACGCGTCGCGAAGTCCCGCGGCATTCCTGGACGAGAGGTCGATTTCATACTCGGCTCCGTCCAGTGCGAAACTCACCGTCTCGTCGGCGGTTCCCCCGTCATAATCGTCTTCGAGAATGATCTGCACGCGCTGCGCCATACGTTCCTCCAAGGAAAAGTGTGAGAGTTACCTGACAGCTGCGAGATTACTCGCATTCCTT